>JAOZGJ010000031.1 GCA_027491785.1 Thermoproteota archaeon
TTCTCTCTAACTATGGAAGATGTAGAGAAGAGGGAAGCCTGCGCAGTAAAGAACAGTCCCAAGATCATCAAAGCAATCAATCCAAATATCAACACACCTATAGCGTTCTCCAGGGATATCAACCCCCATTCAGCGATACAGGTATATTTCCAGAGCTTAAGGCTCCGGATGGAATTTGACCTCCTCCTCTCATGATTCCCATTTAATTCTGCGGTGATCTCAACTTAAATTTTAGGTATTGTTTTCCTCACGAATTCATGCGCTACTAATTTTCCCTAGAACATAGTAATTAGAAAAAGATATGCAGAAAATAGCTTTATTGATAATATTAAATCATCTAGCGATTGTAATTTAATATTTTTCTCATAAATTCCAGATAATCTAATAATTAATTCAACAGAAAAGGTTATAGGCAATTCATCTCTTAATAAAGCGATGAAGCTTGCAGTAATGGCGATGATGGCGTTTCTCCTAATATCTTTACCTCTGATGGACGTGAAGGCGATTAATGGATGGATAACAGATATTCAAATCACCCAAGTACCCCTTAACAATGAGACAATGCGCATTAGAGTGAATGCAGATGTGAGAGTAGAGTTTAATGAATCAGGGTACTATAGGATCGTAGTAGAGTATGATAATGGCACTGAGGTGACATCTTCCTTTAGTTACAAGGTCGGGATTCCTCATGTCAGGAGCACGGTTCCCGTATCATTTAATGTGCCGAGAACTCCAGGCAATTACACATACCATCTCGTGCTGCAAGCTAAGGAAGATGATTCCAATTTTTGGTCTATTGTCGCAACAGCAATCCTCTCCTTTTACGTGCTACCTCCCTTGACTCAGGGTATGAATACCACAAATACAACCACAGCTAGTCAAACAACTTCGGCTCAAAATCAGACACAGACCGTTATTACTGGAGCTTACGTTATAACTAAGAACGTGACCCTTACGAAAACAGAGACCATAACACATAATCTGACCCATACGACTACGGTAACAACAACAGTGGCCGTAACTAGGTACGTAGAGAGGTCGAGGACTGTCACCGTAACAAAAGCGAGAGCCATTACCATCAAAGAAACTGAAACTGTGACTGCTGTGAAAACAACAACCGTTGTTGGAATACCTAACAAGCTTAGTAGAAGCTATATAATTCCAATAGTGTCAATAGCAAGTATTTTCGCATTCCTTGTAGCTCTCCTACTATGGAGGAGAAGGTAAGATAGGATAAGTGGATGAAAGAACCATCTAATATTAGGGGCTAGAGATCCCTGAGAAATCGTGAGGAGAAGTAAGATTCACCTAAAAACGTTCATTACGTTCCTAAATGGAACTAGCTCGCTATATCTTTGGAGACCAGTCTTCTATTAATCTCCTTTCTTTCATCTTATTTTCTAAAGCGGCTGATTCTTCCTTTAGGATATTCCTTAAATGAAGTTCATCCCTGATAAATACCCCCTTTACCATATCCCTAACCACGGGTGCTCTCTTATCGACTAGCCTCCTGATGTCTGTCATCCTCAGGGGTATGGGTTCTATGCTCGGTATCAGAAGATCCTCAATGAACTTGAACCTCTCTATAGGGTTGTCTGGAAATCTATCAGATACTAGGATCACATCTACATCGCTCCATCTATTGAAATCTCCCCTCACAGTGGATCCTATTACTATAGCGGTGAACGGACTCAACCTATCAGATATCGAGCTTACGAACCTTTCAGCTAGGTTTATCCTCCTTATCCTTTCTTCCCTCCTCTCTTCAATGATCTCCATCTATCCTCCACGAACTCTATCACCGTCTTTGCATAATAAATTGCCTCCTCCGCTTCTGATCTACTATAGTAGTCGAAGGGAGTACCTTCACTCCACATGTCAGCATATCTAGGTGCTGGCTGTATAGTACTTGTCCAACCTCATTGAGGCCTCCACTACGCCTTCAGGTACGTCTTCAAGTTCGGAAATTAGCTTAGAGATAGCATGCCCATAGCTTGGTCTCCTTATTCCCCAGAGGATGGCTTTTACTGCGAACTCAGCTGCTTGCTGGGACTTGAAGCATGCCCAATTGTAATCCCCGTTATTGAGGTCCATCTCAGCTGATTTTAGCGTCCTCTTGGCGGTAGTGATCCATCTACCGTACTCCTCCTCATCTAGTGGGATCATTATGCCTCTTCTCCCTCCATCCCCCTTCCCTTCACTCTATTAGGGGAACCACTCTATCTGAGATGAAAGCTACGGCGTCATCTACGTCAACCTTGGAGAAGAACGTCACTATGCAGTTCCTGGTTATCCCTATAACGAGCCCGTCCTCCGGCTCGAACACCACATACCAGACGGTACCAAGCTGGAGGTACCTCTTGTAGAGATCGGTGCTCACTAGCTGGGATCCATAGAGGGACAGCTTATCTACGTTCGGGAGCCTGACGTTGTCGAAGAATATTACCTTGGTCGAGTCCATTTTCCCCTCAAAGAAACTTCTTATCCTGCTAGGGGGTATCCAGGCCTCTTGAATTATTCCTTTCTCTGCAGACAGCCTAGAAGACAAGTGATTAGCTATTCTATTGGCTCTGGCCTTCTTCGCTATCACTACGAGGAACGTTCTATCATCGTGCTTGAAGAACCTGAACTCCGTTCTTATCGTTAGAGGTACCTTGAACGTTTCATCCTTGTATGTGGTCGTTATTAAGAAATTCTCCTCGAAAGTTCCTACGAGGAAAGTACCCTCCATTCTGAGATCCGAGACCCTAGATCCAACCTCTATCTCCCTGCCTAGAGCCTCTTCCCTCTCAAGAAGGGAGTAACCCTTGATCCTATTAGCTATATCATTCAGAGATAGGCCCTTCTCCAAGGTAAAGATCTTGGTTGCTAGGACCATCGCTTGAAAACTAGCTTTACTAACATAAATACATGATAGTACCTCCTTCTCCCCCTAAT
>JAOZGJ010000033.1 GCA_027491785.1 Thermoproteota archaeon
AACTCTTCCTCTGATATTTTTCCAGCTTTATACCAACCAACGGCCTCGAATACGTGGCTTAATGCCATCTCCTTTCCATTCACCGTACCTGGGAGCATACAGCCACCATTCACTAGTATGGAAGGTATGTTGAGCCTTGCAGCTGCCATGAGCATGCCTGGAGTTATCTTATCGCAGGCCGTAACTAGGACGAGAGCGTCGAAGGCGTGGGCCCTCGCCATAAGTTCAATGCTAGCGGCTATTAAGTCCCTGCTGGGTAAGGGAGCCTTCATTCCATCGTGTCCCATAGCTATCCCATCGCATATCGCTATTGTATTGAACTCGAGAGGGGTGCCACCAGCTTCTCTAATCCCCTGCTTCACAGCTTCAGCCACTCTATCCAGATTGACATGGCCGGGAACTATCTCGTTCCATGAGTTGGCTATTCCAACTAGTGGTTTCTCTAAATCATCATCATCCAGACCTACAGCCCTTAGGAGCGATCTTTGGGGAGCCCTCTCTGGGCCCTCGGTCACTACTCTGCTCCTCCACTTGGGATCCAAGGAAACACCTCTTGCTAGGCACAAGTCAGTTCAGTTAAAGGCTTTTCGATCCACCCCCTTTGTAGTGGGCAGATACATGCGAAAAGGGAGAGAATGAAGGAGAGAGCAACCTCTCCCTTAAGATAGCGTTCGCGATGCCAGCTGATATCGAATTAAGTAGACAGATGTTTAATAACACCCTCCCCCCTGCTAATTACCACCGGGTGGTTAAATGAATATATTGCTGCTTCCCATAGGATCGGCGTTCGGTGCTGTCATAGGATATCTAGCAAATAGGTTAGCTATTTGGATGCTCTTTCATCCGATAAAACCGATAAAAGTAGGTCCATTCACAATACAGGGGATCTTTCCCAAGAAAAAGGGCGCCATAGCAGATAGGATTGCTTCTGTCATCTCTGAGAGAGTTGTGACTAAGGAGGAGGTTACGAATATAGTTAAGGAGGCCATTGAGAGTAGGATGAACGGGAGCATTCCTGTCGTTTCTAGGATAACTCCACCTGTCCTGAAAGGTATAACGGAATCACTTTTGAAGCATGTAATCCTCGGAATAACTAGCTCCTTCTTGGAGGGAGCTAAGGACGAGATAGATGTTAGGGAATATATTATGAGGAAGTTCGATGAGGTTGGTGATAGGGAGTTTGAGGAAATGTTTATGGACGCCGTTGGAAAGGAATTAAAATATATTTCCCTGAACGATGCCCTTTTAGGAGCTCTGGTAGGAGCTTTAGAGGTCGTAGTGATGTCCTTCCTTCACTAGATTCCCTTTCATATCTTTAGCCTGAGCCTGAGAGACATATCATTACCATCACTGCTTGAGGTTCTTGGCTGCCTCCTTTATGGCCTGCATATCTATTACTGCCTCAGCTATGTCCAAGCTATAGCTTAGGATCCTATCCACGCTATTTAGGATTATCTGCAATCGTGGCTCAGCTATCTCCCTACTGCCCCTAGCTCTAGCCGCTTCGTCTATAACCCTTGCTGCCTCTGATGCGAGGTCGCTCTCAGGATTAAGTAGGGCTTTTGCAGATCTATCGAATAGATCTATGGCACCTTCAATCCTCTTCACTACCCACTTAGGCAGATCCTTACCCTCCGATATCAGGGACATAGATTCCTTGGATATCCTAGAGGCATGATCCGCAATTCTCTCCATGGACTTCACCGCTAAAAAAAGATGAGGGGCTTCAGCTGCCGTCTCCAATCCATAGTCCTTCGCTCTAAACGGATTCATAAGCATGCTGGTGAGCTGCTTCGCTACAAAGAGGTATAATTTATCTACGAGTTGGTCTTGATCTATGACCCCCTTCAGGACCTTTAGGTTCCTCTCCCTTATACCCATTAGAGCATCGTCCATCATGTAGTACACATCTTCATATAGCCTGAAGACCGCATCCTTCAGGTTTATGCTCTCCTCATCTATGACCGAATAGAAAGTGAATGCTGACTTGCTTTCTTTTAGGACGCTAAATCCCAAGATAGAAGACTCCAGTATTTCCCTAACCTTAGTAGCGAGGTCCCTCCTTTCAGGATCGAAGCTCAAAGTCAGAGTTGAGAAGCCAGCTAGATAGGCAGCTATCATCCTCCTTATGAGGCTCCCAAGATCGCTTCCCTCATCGATCGATATCTCCTTAGATAGCGCTCCTTTCTCCTTTTTAGGGTTAGCATAGATCCTCAGGGATCCATCAGGCATTGTCTCCACATACAGCTTGGATCCCCTGCCCAAACCTAGGGACAAGACCCATTCCTTCGGGAGCGAGACCGTATATGTGGTCCTACCAGTAAACTGTAAACTCCTTACATGCAACCTACTCTGCACTTGTATATATCGTACACTATAGACTATATAGTTTTCTCTCATAATAGAGGTTATAAGGGGCAGGGAGTATGGACTAGAGGTGGTAAATATAGAGAGGCCATTGATCATCCTGTTGGTCGTCTTGATAGCATCGGTAATACTGGGACTTGCCCTCTCATCCCAAAGTGTGCAAAACATCTCTAAAAGCGAAGGAAATGTCGTGAAGCTTCTAGGATCAGGAGCCACTTTCCCCTATCCCCAGCTGATTAAGTGGCTGATCGACTTTCACAAGGAGCACCCAGACATAGTAATAAACTATAATCCCACAGGAAGCGGTACCGGCCAGAGCCAGTTCTTCGCTAGAGTTGTAGATTTCGCTGGTAGCGATCCACCAGTATCTAACGTTGTATGGCAGAGGTGGAAGGGAAAGTTCGTTCAGATGCCCTATATCTTAGGAGGGGTTGTGATCACATACAACTTACCTGAGCTGGGAGGTAACCAACTGAAGCTGGATGGAGAAGCGATAGCTTCCATCTTCGCAGCTAGGATACAATACTGGGATGATCCTAAGATAGCCTCCTTAAACCCAAGAGTAAAGCTTCCTCACAAGAGAATAATAGCTGTGCATAGATCCGATGCGAGTGGAACTACCCAGATATTCACTACATTCCTCCATAAGGCAGCTCCAAGGATATGGCCCCTGAGCTTAGTGGGAAAGACCGTGGAATGGCCTGTAGATAAAGCCGGTAACGGAGTCGGAGGCAAGGGCAATCAAGGTATAGCTCAGGTAGTTACAACCACAAAATACTCTATAGGGTATGTAGAGCTTTCCTTTGCCTTGGAAGAGAAAATGCCCGTTGCTCTAGTGAAGAATAAAGAGGGCAAATTCGTCAAGCCTTGTGCTGAAACCATAACCTCGGCTGCAGCCGGAGCCCTGTCATACCTACCAGATAGCCCTTTAGGAGATTTCAGCAATGATTTGAATGCAATAGTATATGCCCCTGGGGAGAATTCTTACCCAATAGCCTCCTTCAGTCATTTGCTCTTTTACACTAGGTATGAAGATCCAGCTAAGCTCGAAGCAATAAAGGAGTTTATAAGATATGTGAATGGAGAAGGACAGAGTAAGATAGTTTCCGGGTACGCGCCAATACCGGAGGGGTTAAGGAAGATCAACTTAAAAGCCCTCGATATAATAAGAGGATCTTAAACTTAAAGGAAAATACGAGCAAGCTGGCTATTAATTAATTTTATTTCAAGAGAATTTGATTAATGCAAGTTTTCTAACCAAAGGAGGATATCTGACGTCAGGGGATGTTATTCCATATGCCATTACAAGAAAAATTCCTCGATTGGCTGCTCAATTTTTAATTCTCATAGTTCTCGATAGAAAGATTTATACCTCACATATTGATATTGGATTAGGTGATTTCATGACCAAGAGGGTATTAATAGTAGCTGGAGATGCCGTTGAAGCTCAAGAATTGTTTTATCCTTACTGGCGCCTGAAGGAGCAGGGATATGAGGTCCACGTCGCGGCTCCCACCAAGAAGACTTTAATGACAGTGGTCCACGATTTTGAACCTGGATGGGAGACCTACACGGAGAAGCCTGGCTATAGATTTAGCTGGGTAGATAAGGAGTTCAAAGAGGTCAGACCTGAGGAATATGATGGGCTGGTAATACCCGGAGGCAGGGCACCAGAGTACATAAGGCTGTACCCAGATTTAGAAAGGATAGTGAAGCATTTTGTGGAATCTGGAAAGCCCGTTGCCGCCATATGTCACGGACCGCTTCTCTTCACAGCATACAAGCTAGTCAAGCCGGGAATGAAGGCAACATCCTATGCCGCCGTAGGTCCAGATCTGAAGGCCCATGGGGCTGAATACCTAGATCAAGAAGTCGTGGTTGATGGTAATTTAGTTACTGCTAGGGCTTGGCCAGACCTCCCAGCGTGGATGCGTGAGTTCATAAAGCTCATGGAAAGTGAATGATCTCTTCATTTCCATTCCTTTTTGCTGGGGCGTTACTTTATCCCTAATTTTTCCTTTATCATTAGAACCTCCTTCTCCAAGGCAACTAATCTCTTATCTAGGATCGTATTGAAATCTTCTCTAACACCCTTGAGCTCCTTCAGGGTCTCGTCCTGCTTCTGGATCATAGTCTGCTGATTCTCCCTGCTCTCCTCCCTGAAAGCCTTGAGCTCCTTCAGGGTCTCGTCCTGCTTCTGGATCATAGT
>JAOZGJ010000034.1 GCA_027491785.1 Thermoproteota archaeon
ATCTGGAGTTAGATTGGATATAAGATCTAATGTCCCCATCGGAAGCGGTATGGCCTCTTCTGCCTCTGTGTCTGCAGCCATCTCCAAATCAGTTGATAGATTGTTCGAGCTCGGAATGGATGATCGAGAGTTACTTGAAGCTGTTTACATATTCGAGAAGATAATCCATGGGAGGGCCAGCAAGACAGGACCCGCATGTGCCGTTTTTGGTGGCGTCATTTGGATTGAGTGGGCTGGAGATGAGATGAAAGCCGTAAGTTTGGGATATAAGGAAATTCCTCTGGCTATTGCATGCACTGGTAAGCCTAGCCCAACCAAAGTCATGATAGATTCCGTTTCAAGCTTAAGGAGATCGATCCCTTCAGTACATGATAGCTTGATCAGGAGTATATCTGAAGTGGTGATTATGGGAAGATCTGCCCTAGAGGAGGGTAATTTAAAAGTTCTTGGATCACTAATGAACATCAATCAGGGCTTACTTTATTCCCTAGGAGTTAGCAGTTGGGAAATTGAGAGGGTAGTATGGGAAGCTAGGCGCGGAGGAGCCTTAGGAGCCAAGCTCTCTGGTGCTGGTGGAGGAGGGTGCGTGGTTATACTCCATGAGAGGCCGGATGAGATCTTAGAGAAGGTATCTGCTCCTTTAATATTTCCCGCCACTGTTGCTAGGGAGGGAGCTAAAGTGGAAAGTGTGGAATAGATTTATTGTCATATCTCCTCTAATTTGCCCAATAACTTCTTATAGCTATTGAATTGGATAGGATCCATGAAGTGGATCTCGAAGGGAGCGCTTAGATCATTAATAGCGAGTAGAAATTTCGATCTCAGCCTACTTTGTTCTGTAATGGTTCTAGGTACCTTCTTGGATACCACAAGCACATCTATATCGCTGGCACCTGGAATCGCTTTTCCTTCAACCACGGATCCGAATACGAATACCTTTACGTCAGATCCCAGCTCCTCTTCCATAATTGACTTAACGAGCGATGCATATCTCCTATAATTTTTGAAGTATTTCTCGTGACTTTTTCTAATTTTCCTCAGCATATTCATGATAGACAATATATTAACGCCTCCCATAATCGTGTGGTTACCCTCATCAGTTCTTCCAGCTCCTCCTTACTGAAATGGGCTGGCATATACCTAGCCATTATGTAAGCTGCCTCTAGATTGCCAATGGCATTAGGGTTCTCCCTGAAGATCTCCTTAACTGCAGGACACTCTTTCCCCACCTCCTCTATCAGCATTTTTATGGAATGCGTCCTAGGGAAGTCACCAAACTTCATGGCTAGTACGTATTTTAGCAGAAGCTGGACTGCCTGTTCCAAGTTGAAAGCTGCAAGATTATACTCCCCTATTGAGTAGAGATGCTTAGCATTCTTAAGGAAGGCCTCAGAGTTCCTCCTCAGATATTCGAAATTCACCATTCAACTCTCAGGGAATTAGCTAAGCTAAATAAAAATAAAAATAAAACTAATGGAACTAGCGACAAGATATCACTAGAGTTTCATAGGGTCTCCCCTAGATCCTTTAGCTTCCTCAACATGTCCTTAGTTCTCTCATTCAATGCCTTTAGATCCTCTATCCTATACATCATCTTACCTTCATCCAAGATCTTTATGTAGGCAGGTCTCATCTCCTTTCCACATAAGGGACAGGTAGGTGGTTCAGATTCCTTAGGAACGTAGCTGTAGATGAGGTGATCATCGCATACGTATAGGTCCTTCGCCCCGGATTTTATTCCCCTCTTCGCTATAGGCCTACCTTCGACTTCCACTATATCGACACCAAAATCAACCGGTCTCGCTCCCATTATATGAGATCCAACTCCAAAAGAGTCAGCTCCTGCTTCTGAGTACTCTTTAACGCTGTATTCATTCAAGCCGCCTGAGATCAATATCTTCACATGCTTGTATCCCCTCATATCGAGTTCCCACCTTACCTCCTTTATTATCTGGGACATATTCCCCCTCCTAGACGCTGGAGTGTCGAGCCTCACACCAGCCAATTTATCCCTGAGGGCCTCGGCTGCCATGAGAGATTCTGTTTTCTCGTCATAGAATGTATCCACTAAGGCTATTCTAGGAACTTCCTCAGGAAGTACCTCGTCGAAAGCCCTCCAAGCCTTCACCTGGTCTCCGAATAGTATTATCATAGCATGAGGCATGGTGCCTACTGGCCTAAAACCAAGTTCCTCCACGAGAATACCGGATGATCCATCCAAGCCCCCTATGAGGCTCGCCTTCTCGAAGGCCAGGCTAACAGCTGGATGCTGCCTCCTTATACCAAAATTAACGACGGGCTTATCACCAGCGGCGAACTTAACCCTAGCTGCCACAGTTGCTACTCCAGATAAGCTACATAGGAAGCCCAGAATAGATGTTTCCATTGGACCGAATTCTGAATAGGGACCCTCTATCCTCATAACTGGTATCCACGGTCTCAGTAGGCTACCATCTGGTAATGAGTAAACATCTATCTCCCTACCCTCAAGCAACCTTGCCACTTCCTCTACCCCAGCTAAGATGCCCCATTTAGCTTTATTCGGTAGAGACCTGGCTGCTACTTCCATAACGACTCTTTTATCCGCTAATCCCTTAGACTCCAAGACCTTCATGGTTCTCAGGAAATACACATCCGTGACCTTCCCTTCCTTCACCTCCCTCCCTGAGACTATGTAGAATTCTTCTTCTCTGCCCATCTCAATGCACCAACTAAAGTTGAGGTGAGAGCTTAAAATCGAGATGGGGTTCCCGTTCCATGTATGAATTATCATATTATAATAATATTTAGCGGCTTTACACGGCGGGGGTGGGCTTCGAACCCACGGCCTCCCGGTTAACAGCCGGGCGCTCTACCTGGCTAAGCTACCCCGCCAACTAATCATGAGATCGGGACATAGTATAAAAAAGTTAACTCGCCCCGCTCTATGGGATTACTATGTGTAGAATGGCTGCTTTCCTCTCTGTAAAACCTCTGAAGGGATACGAAGTCGATGATTTCCTAGATGCCCTAGCTAACGTGGCTAGCAGGGGAAGAACTGGGGGAGATACCGGTATGGGACATCCGCATGGATGGGGAGCTGTAGCTTTCCGGCAGGGTAGGCCCATCCTATATGTGAGGGAGACCTCACCCATGTGGAAAAGGGGGTTTTACGCTAGGTTCAGGGCAGATCTCGTTCTAGCACATGCCAGAGCAGCTTCCATAGGAGAGGTAAGCTTCGATAATACCCATCCATTCGCGGTAGTTAGTAAGGGAAAAATGTGGTTCTTAGCCCATAACGGATCTATAAGGGGATTAGAAAATGAAGAGAAAGGTCTGATAGGAAAAACTGACTCCGAAGCTTTGCTTCTCAGGATCATCAGGCTAACCGATGAAGTAAACCTAAAATCGCTGGCTGATGTATTTAGGAGAATAAAAAACGAGTTTCAAGGGAAGATGTCATCCATGACTTCGCTTCTCACATCGGGAAGTGAGATTTATGCCTTAAAAGGAGCGGTGGAGAAACCTGACTACTTCAATCTTTACATTGAGGAAGGGGAGAGTACAGTGAAGATCTCTTCTCAGCCACTAGATAATGGTACTTGGGAAGAGGTGCCGAATTGGACTCTCTGCTTGTTTAGTAGGGAAAAGAGTGAGATCACTCGGAGGTGCATTAGAATATAGGGAAAAGTGCCAAGGTGGTTTGGTTTGCTTTGCTCTCACTCCCTCTCCCAGACTTCCTCCCTAACTACTATGGCACCTACTGGGCAGGAGACGGCACAGGCATGGCATATGAAGCAATCTTGTTCATAATCCTCCCTAGGATAAGCTTTCTTGTTCTCATCAAGGAACCATATGTTTGAAGGGCATACATCGACGCATATACCGCAGCCTATGCATCTGTCCTTGTTTATATCGAGATCGACATGAAAGTCAACTTGAACTACCGCCGTGGATATCACCCGCGAAACAGTTCATAAAAAATTGATAAAGGTATCCTCGCATTAACTTGTTGTGGAAGTAAGGATTTATGGTGGAATAGAGGAGATAGGAGGTAATAAGATAATATTATCTTCGCCTAACAGGAGATCTATAATTCTAGACTTTGGAAAGAGCTTCTCAAGGGAAGAGGCTTTCTTTCAGTATCCCTTCATGCCCCCATCATTCCCAGAAGACTATTTCAAGGCAGGTCTTCTTCCACCGGCCAAGGGACCCAATTGGAAGATGGAAGGATATGATACACTTGGACTAATGGTAAGTCATGCCCATTTAGATCACTGGGGCTATCTTCCAATGCTTCATAGCGAGATAGAGGTTTTTCTTGGTGAAGCAGCGCTCAGGATAATCGAATCTTACAGAGCAATGAGGAGAGACCTGAGCGGGCTAGATAGATTGAAAATGAGCCCTTTTAAAACAGGAGACGTATTGAACCTGGGAGAGTTCTCAGTCACCCCCATTCATGTCGATCATTCTATCCCCGGAGCTTATGGTTTCATAGTAGAATGCTGCGGGAGGAAGCTTGCGTATACGGGAGATCTGAGGATGCATGGTCCAAAAGCTAGCATGACCATGGACTTCATAGACGCTGCTGCCTCTGAGGGGATAGACCTCCTCATAATGGAAGCTACGAAGGTTGCTCCCGAGAATGATCCTGAGTCCTCTCTCGTGAAGGTCTTGGAGAACAGGATCTGGTATAAGTGGAGGAGAAGTCCCCCAAAGAGAGTGAGTTTTGAGGCCTCAGATGAGAAGGAAGTTGGAGAGAAGATGATAGAGATTCTAGAGAGATCTAACTCCCTCATATTGGTAGAGCTTGCGTCCACAGATGTGGATAGGATAAGGACCGTATATGAGGTAGCAAGGAAGCTAGATAGGAAGCTCGTTATGGATGAGAGGACTGCCTTCATGGTAGATAAACTAAGTGAGCTGGGCGTCAGAGATCTACCGAGGAAATACTTTGTTTGGAAGAGGAGGAAGGGGAAACAAGGGAGAGAGGTAAAGTTCAGTAGCAATGAATCCAAGGTACTTAAGGAATTTCTAGGGAAGGTTGAAGATGAAGGAGGAGAGGAGTCCCTCATATGGGGAGGAAGGAGAGCTGAGTTCTTTAGGAATGCTGACTCTTATCTTGTCGTCACTAATAATGCGACTAGGTTCCTCTACGAGATACCATTAGGAATAAAACCTGAGATAGATTTCGTGATGAGTAGATCAGAGCCGTTCAGTGAAGAATCAGCGCTGTCCTTGGATAGGCTCCTGAACTGGCTCCTGTTGTATGACGTGAGGAGATATTATAGGGTGCACGTATCTGGTCATCTCTCACCATATCAGATTAAGGAAGTCCTAGATGCGATAGATCCAGATAAGGTCGTCCCAATACATACTGAGCACAGAGATCTTTTCGATCTATTCGTTCCAAGGAGAATGGTCGACTCAATACTGCTCCCCAGAGTAGGAGAGCCATTGGTGATTTAATTCAGATCAATCGAGTAAGTTTATCCTTTCCCTCAGGTGAAGCATTCGGTGAATCTCATGTACCCACGTAGCGAGCTGGATACGAGAATTAGAAGGCTTAAGAGGTGGATGGGTAGAAGACAGGTTGACATATCCCTGATAGAGTCTTGGAGCAATATGCTTTATCTCTCTGGAACTGCTGAGGCCAGCTTACTTGTCGTGCCTCTCGACGGTGAACCTATGTTAATTGCGAGATATGCTTTCGGAGACGAGATAGCGAAGGAGAGGTCTCCCTTTCACGTTGAAGTTATAAAGCCATTTTACGGGATCAGCAGCAAGGAAATATCGAACCCAAAGGCTTTTGATGTAGTAGCTGAAAAATTCGGGAAAGCGAGGAGAATTGCAGTCGATTTCCTACCATCTCAAGATATGATTAAGGAATTAAGGAGGAGATTTAAGAGGGGTAGAAAAAGCGCCGCCATCTTGGATGCAAGTAAGCAGCTAGAGAGAATGAGAATTATCAAAAGCGATTATGAGATTAGCCTGATGAAGGAAAGCGCATCTGTAGCGATAGAGGCATTCAATTCCCTAGAGATCAAGCTCGGTATGACTGAAAGGGAGATAGCAAATATGCTTGAGTTCAAGATGAGAGAGCTGGGGGCAGACGGGCCCAGTTTCCCAACCATAGTAGCTAGCGGTCCTAATTCATTCAACGCCCATCACATAAATACGGATAGAAGGGTTACAGAAGGAGACATCCTATTGATAGATTTCGGAGCTAGGTATATGGGATACTGTAGCGATATGACGAGGACTTTTTTCATGGGAAGACCTCCGGATAAGTTTCTCTCTAGGTACGATGCAGTCCTTAACGCCCAGCTTAAAGCCCTAGATTATATTAGAGATGGAGTTCCCTTTGAAAAACCGGATATAGAAGCTAGGAAAGTGCTGAAAAAGGCGGGCCTCCTCGAATATTATGTTCACTCGCTTGGACATGGGGTTGGTATAGATATACATGAGTTTCTGAGGCTGCTTGTTGGTAAAGGAGGGCGCCTCGTGAGGGGAATGGTGGTCACGGATGAGCCAGGTATATACATCAGGGGGTGGGGCGGAATAAGAATCGAAGATACCGTGCTAGTAGGCAAGAACCATGCCATACCCTTAACGGAGAGCTTGGACAAGGATCCTGATTACTTTAGGAGATGAAAAATAAAAGGAGGCAATAGGAAGGTGAGCTGGTCCCCTACCGGAGAGATAATAGTGGCCAGTGAAGGAGCTAGGAGGATAGAGGAGGGACAGCTTAACATATATATCAAGTGGTTGAAAGGGGTCAGGGGACCTGTAACTCACGGTGATCTAGTAGTTGTGAAAGACGAGAAAGGTGAGTCTTTAGCTTTAGGATTCTATGAGGGTATAGGAGCCATAGCTGTTAGGATCTTATCTAGGCAGATTGAAAGCTTAGCCGATATATTAAGGAGGAGATTAGAGGAAGCTTTTAAGCTAAGGAACAAGTTGAAACTAGATAATTTCTTCAGATGGGTACACAGTGAGGCTGATGGATTGCCTGGTTTAATAGTAGATGTTTATGATGATGTGGCAGTTATCTCATCTACCTCTGTTGGCTTCGATAGGAGGTTGAGGGAGGTATCCTCTATTATAAGGGAAATATATAGACCTAGCTCCATTGTCTTAAGGAATGACACTAGAACGAGGAAAGAGGTTGATATGCCTCGAAGGAAGGAAATATTATTTGGAGATAAAACGTCACCAATTATAAGGGAAGGAGGGGCTCTCTTCAAAGTAGATGTGATGGAAGGACAGAAAACCGGGTTTTTCATAGATCAAAGACTCAATAGAATGGAGATAGGAGATCTAGCAGGCCCAGGGGATAAGGTACTTGACCTATTTTCCTATACAGGAGGCTTCTCTATACATGCGGCATTATCGGGAGCTAGAGTGACTGCCGTAGATGAATCTGAATATGCCATTGAAGCGTTAAAGGTGAATTCTTCATTGAACTCCGTGATAGTAAGATCTTTCCAGTCTAGAGTTAAGGAGTTCTTGGAGGGGGATAGGTCTACTTATGATATTATCATTGTAGATCCTCCAGCGCTTGCCCAGAGTAAGGAGGCGGTTAACAGGGCTATCAGAACCTATACTGCAGTTAATGCTGCAGCCATGGAGAAGGTCATTTATGGCGGGCTAATGTTCACTAGCAGCTGTAGCCAGTTCATCTCTAAGGGAACTTTCCTTAAAATATTGGAGAGAGCTTCTAGTCTTGCGAATAGGGATATCAAAGTCTTAGGTGAGAGAGGGGCCTCCCCGGATCACCCTGTCGATCTAAATCACCCATGGACCAGCTACTTGAAGGGTTTTCTATTACAGGTGCTCTAAGGTAGTCTGTTTTCCTTTTTTCCTCGCTTCCCTACGCCTGTAGATCAACTCCCCTTCCCTCACATAGGCATAGAGAATATCTCCTTGGTTCCATCCCAGCTCCTCAACTAATCTCTTTGGTGCTGTTATCTGGTAGCTCAAATACCTTTTTCCATTCCTCTCCCAGCTCTTTACCCTAAGCTTTACATACGGCATAATATAATTAGTTGGCATACTTTATGGGCATTTCCTTTCCCGGTATTATCATGGTTTTGCCTGCAAGTAGATCCCTTAGGGCATCCTTAATATGCTTGGACATCGTCAGGGCTATTTTAACGTCGTTATTTATCAGCATTTCGCTGAGTTCTGGTTCTATGTCTTCGCTCAATACGATATCCGCATCTAGCCCTATGAGTATATCCAGCATCATCTCTTGTCCAAACTCATTTAGATCTAGGGAGAAGGCATCGGTAACAACACCGAAATCGCTGAGATCTATGACTACCAACCCCTTAGCTAAACTAAAGCCTCTGGATATGCGACTAGACTTCATCTCGTTACTGTTTTTTTCTATTGGTACAACGAGTCTCGTCATCTCGATCCTGTAAATTAACTTCACCTAATGATATAAAGGCTCCAGATTGTATGTTGGATTGTGGTATTCGTTCTGTAATACACGGTGATTAAGATGATACCTGCAATCTTCAAGGGATTATGCCCCGATGAGCGAGACCTCGAGACCCATGATAGGATACCTTGCTTGGAGTACGATATTGAGAGAATTAAAGTAGAACTGGAAAATTATGAGAAGTTCTTCCAGTCATGTTTAGGATCTCCTCCATGGGAAATACAGAGAATGTGGGCAAAGAGAGCCTTAGCAAGGAGGAGCTTTGCGGCCATAGCACCCACTGGTGTAGGAAAAACAGTTTTCGGCCTCGTAACCAGTTACTACTTCTCCGTCAGAGGATGGGGTAAGTCCTACCTTCTGTTTCCTACTTCCCTTCTCGTTGATCAGGCCGTAGAAAAGCTACAGCTTTATAAGAAGGCATCTAAGCATCCTCTAAACGTAATCCATTATAAAAGCAATATGAGCCCTAAGCAGAGAAGAGATTTCACGGAGAAACTCTCCTCAGGTGATTTTGACGTACTGATAACAACTTCCCAGTACCTAGCTAAGAATTTCGAGTTGATAAAGGGGAGTATAGATAGATTTTCCTTTCTATTCGTTGATGATGTTGATTCCTTCCTAAAGAATTCGAGGAACATAGATAGAGTACTTATCCTAATGGGCTTTACTAATGAGGATATAGAAAAAGCTCTCTCAGGTGACGATTTGAACAAGGAGACTGATAGCGTTCTCATAGTATCTACAGCTACGGGTAAGCCGGGGAGGAGAGTCTCCCTATTCAGAAGGATGTTGGGTTTCGATGTGGGTGTTCTGAGGCATGAATTACTGAGGAATATAGCTGATATCTATACAAGAGATAAGAAGGCTTTGGAAATGTTCCTAGGAAGAATGGGCAGTGGTTTTTTGGTATTCGTGCCTAAGCTGGAGTATGGAGATGAGATAAGAGGTGTCATTGAGTCTCTAGGATATAAGGCGGCCATAGTGCATGGATACGATGAGAACCTCATTGAGAAGTTCAAGCAGGGAGAAATAGATTCTCTTATAGGGGCTGCCAAACCTTATGGAGTGCTCGTTCGTGGAATAGACCTCCCTCAGAGGATAAGGTATACTGTATTCTATGGGGTGCCGCGGTTTGAAGTTACATTAAGCGATCTGGATAGTATGAGTGATAAGGCGCTGGTGTCCATCTTCTCTATCCTAGCTAAAGGGCTTGATCCTGAAGCAAAGAAATTAGCAATTAAGCTGAGGAAGAGGGGTATTAAATCTCAAAAAGAGCTAGAGAAAGTTAAGGCCTTGCTTAATGAGGTGCTTTCAGATGAGAAGATTCTCTCAAGTTTATCTAGTGTTAGTGATATCGCTGTAGACTTGGAAAGGGGTAAGGTGATCATCCCCGATATCAGGACATATATACAAGGATCAGGAAGATCTTCTAGACTTTATCCCGGTGGATTAACTAGGGGAGCTAGCCTTGTTTTAGAAGGAGATGTTCTTTTACACAGCTTCCTGAAGAGAGCCAGTGCCTATGACTTGGAATTTTCTCCTATAGAGGGAATCGATCTAGAGACTCTTAGGAGAGAGATCGATGAGAGTAGGAAAAGGTATACCTCGATAATGGACTACAATTCAGCAGAATTACTTAAAACTGTCTTATTTATAGTAGAAAGTCCTAATAAGGCTAGAACGATAGCTAGATTCTTCGGAAAGCCAAGTATGAGATTTATAGATGGAAACCTTGCTTATGAGGTAACTACAGGAGATTTCATCCTTACTATAATGGCTAGTGGTGGGCATATCGTTGATCTATCCACGGTAGGAGGATATCATGGTGTCTTGGTACAAGGGAATGGGTTTAGGACCTATATTCCCATCTACTCATCTATAAAGAGATGTCTTGATTGTGGTTATCAGTTCACCGACGGAGATAGGTGCCCGAAATGCGGCTCCGCCAATATAAGGGATAGTAAGAACAATGTTTCCTCCATGAGGAGACTGAGCTTTGAATCGTCTAGGGTGGTCATAGGAACGGACCCTGATACGGAGGGGGAGAAGATCTCTTGGGATATCTATCAGTTGATAAGAGATGCTGCTAGAGAGATCTACAGAGCCGAGTTTCATGAGGTGACTAAGAGAGCGATAATTAATGCTTTAAGGAATTTAGGTGAGATAAACGAATCTAGAGTGAAAGCGCAAGTAGTGAGGAGGATAGAGGATAGATGGATAGGTTTTGAGTTGAGCAAGGAGGTTCAGGAGAAATTCAAGAGGAAGAACCTTTCCGCTGGAAGGGCCCAAACCCCTACCTTAGGTTGGATAATAGAGAGGTATAATGAGCATAGGAGGAAGAAGGATCTGACAGTGATTAGAGGCAAAGATGTGTTCCTCAAGATTGAAGGAAAAGTAGCTTCTCCAGGTAAGTTTCAAGCCAAAGTCGTACCTCTGAGTTTGGAGGAGGAGGTTGTGAAGCCCATACCTCCCTTCACCACAGATGAGATGCTAAAGGAGGCCAGTAGGATCATCGGTCTAGGGGCCAAGAGAACCATGGAGATAGCACAATCTCTCTTCGAGGCTGGTCTTATAACATACCATAGGACGGACAGTACGAGAGTAAGCGATGCTGGTTTCAGGGTAGCTGCTGAGGTTCTTGGGGATGATTTCGTTCCAAGGAAATGGGGAGAAGGCGGAGCCCACGAGTGTATAAGACCTACTAAACCGCTCAGTGCCAAGGAACTCCTTGACTATATCAGGGAGGGATTGATAGCATCCCCTGAGAAATTTTCCAAGGATCATGTAAGGCTTTACGATCTCATCTTCAGGAGATTCATCGCCTCACAATCTAAAGAGAGCATAGTAACTAAGCAAGTATACAAGTTAGTGATAGATGAATGGGAAACGAAGGATTCTAGGATAGTAGGTGTGAGTGGTGGGTGGATCTCCTACTATCCATTCCTTTACAAACCCAAGTTACCATTGAAAGAGGGGATAATAGAGGTCGAGATCAAGCATTTTCAAGTTCCCAGCGTTCCTCTATATACCCAAGGAGATATTGTAGCACTGATGAGAGAGAGGGGAATAGGAAGGCCATCTACTTATGCAACTATAATAGACAAGCTGCTCCAGCGGAGATACGTCATTGAGAGAAGTAATAAGCTCGTTCCAACGAAATTAGGTACTCAGGTGTACGAATTCTTAGAATCGGAATATTCAGATCTCATCAGCGAGGAGAGGACTAGAGCTCTAGAGGAGAAGATGACAGCCGTCGAAGAGGGGAGAGTAGATTATCAGAGGCTAATAGATGAATTATACCTAGAGATACAGCAGAAAATCGTGGGAAGGAGAGTAAAGTGATTTGAAGACCAAATCGGGTATTAAGAAACGAATTACTCTCCGGGAACTACAAGCTCGTCTCCCCTGAGCTCAAGCTTTCTATCTGGATGTAATCTTCTGAATCTCTCTAATGCTGCAATTCTGAAGCCTACAGGAACCATGGTAAGCATGTTAGCAGGCGCCTTGCCCCAAACTCTCAGCATTATATCTATTCTATTCTCTACTGCGCTCCAATTCTCTACAAGCGATTTTTCTGCCTCAGACACCTCCGCCTCCAATGTATCGAGGGATTCGTCAATGCTCCTCAGCAAGCCCTCTGCCTCCTTGACGTTACCTTCCTTCAATTTCATTTCAGCAGATATCAGAGACTTTTCTGCATCTATCAGCCTATATGGGGATACTTCAAACCCTACTATCTCCTCTAACCTCGAAATAGCTCTTTTTATTTCCTCCAACCTCCTCTTCGTTAGATTCATATCCCTCTCCAATCTTTCCCTTATCTCAGGTGGTATTTTCGGAATTTCTTCCTCCTTTTCTTCCTTAGTTGGTAATTTTGAAGGTACTGTGGGAATCTCAAGCTCCTCTTCTATTTCTGGTGGAGTTACTATTTTCTCTTCTGGTTTCTCTTCTTTCCTTAGAGGTGCTTGAGGAGCTAGCTCCTCTACCTGAGGAGGTTTCTTTGCAGGGGCTGGTACGGCTTTCCTCTCCTTAGCCTCACTAATTTTGGTCTTTCTAGGAGGTATTTCCTCCTTCTCCCTCTTAGGCCTGATTAGAACAACTGCTAGAGCAGATATTACCATGATTATGGCTATCACAGCTATTATGTATTCTATAGAGAAAGGAAACTTCTGGGGTTTTGCCGCAGTAATCGATACACTTGGAGAAGCTACAGAAATGAAAGAGGATAACTCATCTATTATTTTTCCATTTGGGGCAATTACCTGTAATTTAAGTTTGAAGTTTCCAGCGGATTTGGGAGTTATCGATATAGAGGGACTAACAGATTCACCAGCAGCCATGGGACCAACTGATATGTTCTTTGTCTGACCATCTAGGGTGATCCTAAGTCCTAGGGAAGCTCCATCTTCGTACCTATTTACTATCATTACTTTTATATTGATAGATTTATTGACTTTAGCACTGGATGGAACATCTATTCCTTGGATTATCTTCCCTATAGATACTGAGATGGGAACTCTCGTCTCATTCAATGTGCGATCTCCATGTACAACCTTAACCGTTATATCGCCTTTCCCAGGTCTTAAAGCCTTACTCATAAGTGAAAGTTCAAATGAAGACCCCTTGCTCACTTTAACAGATGTCTCGTTTTTCTCTATAGTGGGTCCGCTCACATAGAATGTCAGTTCTGTAGTGTCCCACCCGTTAATTCCTGAGATCTTTATTTCGAAATTATCACCAACCTTAACTTGCTCTGGAGCTATAGCCATGAAGATAGGCCTGGTAAGGGGTTTAGAGGTAGTTTGTGTCTTAGTTTGAGTGACAGAAGCTGTTGTGGTAGTTACGTTTTTACCAGGCTTATAGGAGATCCATTCAGCCCGGGTCATCCCGATGGGGACATTTGGTAGGAGCCTATCGTTTCCTACCACAAGTCCGATAGCTCCTCTACCCTTAACTAGTGTAGAGAATCCGGCTCCACATTCTCCCGGACCTAATATTCCTATAAATTTCTCTCCTAGTATCTCTCCTTGGGGAGATATTGAATATAGCTTAATTCTATTCTTCGAGCCATTGACTGCTGTACTACATACGTATCCCTCTACTAGGTATCCATTCTCTCGTTTCTCAACCTCTTTTGTTCTAATCCAGTAATCAGGCAATTTTATTATGTGAAGGTAGCCGGATTTGCCCACGTAGGCCATTATATTCGTGTAACTCTCCTGAGATTTAGCTAGGGATATCTCACTATATGGGATTTCGCTTACCTTGAATTTTGAGAGGAGAAACCTCTTTGGGAAATGATAAACTCTCAGAGTTCCATCCTTTGATATGTATATCAATGCCTTCCCTATAGCAAGTGGTTGCCTTGACGGCTCAGCCCATGTTCTCATGGGTCTTAAAGCGTCCTTTAGTGTGAGAACATCTATGAAATACATAACTCCTCTGGAGCCTGTTACAGCAGCTATGTTATCTATCACCGGAAATTCCCCTCCCGGTATGTCATACCCTAATATCGCTCCCAGATCCCTAGATCCGGAGATGAAACCATTAGCTACATTGATTGAGATCATCGTACCATTATCAAGGAGGATAGCTAGTTGCCTCCCATCACTTCCATACGAAGCTATTTCCTCTTTAAGATCTACAGACCAGACCACTTCCCTAGTAGAGATATCTAGATATGCTACCTTTTGTTTTCCAATTACAAGTGCCATCGAATTAATGTACTTCACAACCATGGGCTTAAATCCAAGGTCTATGGACCAACTAATTGATTTCGACCTTATATCGACTGCCTGAATGGAGCTCGCCAGTGGAACTAGTATAGTTCTGCCATCTCTTAAGTAGTACAGGGAAGCCCCCGATGGAGCGGATGGAAGCCTCAACCTCTCGATCCTCAATCCCCCATGAACGGTTTCAAAGGCCCATAGTTCGAAGGAGTTCGTCGCAACTATCACCCAAGATTCCTTCCTAGCATAGCCGTATGAAGCATTGGGAATTACTAGGGGAGGAGAAGATACTCTTGCACCCAACTCATATGACCAAAGCTTTTCTCCCTTAGTTGTCAAGGCAATAAGCGAGCTGCCACTGTCTCCTAGTACAAAGACCTTACCATTACCTATTGTTGGAGGCGGAGCTCTGAGAATAAGGTTCCTCCCAGCCACTTTTACCTTCAGCTCCTCGGGGGTTATGCTGTTGGATAAGGCTGCTGTGGTGCTGATTGTGAGGAGGGCCAGTAAGAGAGCCGATATCCATCTCATTGATTATCCCTTCATAATTAATCGATCTCGTCACCTTTTAAATGAAACTCTTATCAACTAATATCGCTGTATTATACAGATAATGGTTACCTAGTACTTCAGCAGCAGAAAATAATGAAGGAGTTCTATTTATGAGAGAGGATCAGGGTGAACGGTTTCCTTTTATCTACCCTAGCGAACCCCAGCCTGATAAGCTGGACCATGTCCCCGGTCTTCAGGTCCTTCAAAGCAGGCTCTCCGTATCCTCCAAGCATCTCGTAGGAATACGGTGTTAATGGCACGAGTATCCTAGCTGGTACTCCCCCCTCTAAAGGCGCCCACTGTATTATTCTAACGCCCTTTATTTTCTGATCTTTGCTCCTCGTTAGGGATACTTCATCTGGATTTACGCTCCTCACCTTGACTGTAACTAGGCCACGAAGCCTTACCTCATCACCTACTTTGAGATCTCTAATATCGCTCTGTGATATGTATACCTTTGGCTCTCTTACTAAGATTCTCCGCAGTTCCTTTGAGTTGGGATGGACCTGTACTTTGGCCTCAGCGGGCGTTGCAAGTTCGTCTATAGATGCTCTGATGGGATCAGGGACGAACATATATCTGTGAACTTTAGGATCGAGTATCTTCCTATTTATCGCTGTTATCATGCCCATGTTAACTGTGGCATCGACCTTGCTAGGTCCCAATTCGTAAAAGAACCTAACTATGGCTTCAGGTAGTATGCCCCTCCTGAAGAGGCCCCTCAGCGTTGGGATGCGAGGATCATCCCATCCTTCTAAGATACCGCTTTCAACGAGCGGGCGTATATACCTCTTGGAGAGCGGAATTCCCTCTACTGTTATCCTACCGAACTGTATCATACGATACTTCCTAAGTTTAAGCTTCCTAAGTATCTCAAGCTGAACATCCACGTGAGGCTCAAACTCCTTGCTTCTAAAGGCATGGGTCACTCCTGAGAGAGAGTCCATGACACTCACAGAGAAATCATATACTGGATATACCCTGAATTTATCTCCATGAATTGGATGAGGGGCTTCTATTATTCTAAAGATCCCTGGATCTCTTAGCGTTACATTAGGATGCTTCATGTCGGTTTTTAGCCTAAGATGAGCTTCTCCTTCACCAAATTCACCAGACAACATTTTATCCCAAAGCTCGAGGTTCTCCTCCACTGACTGCTCCCTGTGCTCGCATGGCTCACCGAGCTTTCTCTTCTCCCTAACTACGTGAGCTGGACAGGTGCAAACATACGCATCTCCCTGCTCTATCAGCTTTTTAGCCAACTCGTACATCTCCGGGAGATGATAGGATTCTATTATCTCTTCATCCCACTTACCGGGAGATAAGCCTAATTCATTCTCGGCAGCCTCAAGTAACTTCAAAAATTCATCCCTAATAGCGTCATAATACTCAAGTTTCTCCACTCTAGGATTGGTATCCTCGAATCTAAGCAGGAACTTTCCCTTATAGAGACGGGCATATATGAAGGGAACCAGAAGCCCCTTGGCGTGGCCTAAAGTAGGATATCCATTTGGTTCGGGGGCAACTCTTGTTACAACTTTACCCTCTTCAGCACCTTCTAATGAGGGCCAAGTTCTCTTCCGTTCTTTTTTACCAGATTTCACTTGAGGTGATATGTTTCTTAGCGATTCTACGGGCATCTCATTAACCTCAGCCACTACTTCCTCAACCAAGGAGATTAGCTCCCTAGCTTTAGGTCTTAGATCTGGCCTGATTGCAAGTAATTTCCCAAGAACTGCTTTAGAACTAGCTTTTCCATGTTTAAGAGCGTTATCAGCAGCTAATTTAGTTATTAGCTCTTTAAGATCCTCCAAATTAACACCCTTCAAGCATTATCCAGCAAAACCTACATAAAGCTGAGCTTCCGAGATGAGTGATGGATAGCATACCGGAGGGGTTAATAAAGCCTGAATTCGAGAGAAGGTATAGGAAGCTCTTAGGAGATGAGTACGAAGTTCTCCTATCCTTCATGGCTAAGAGACCTATTCAAAGCATAAGGATTAATCCTATGAAGGTCGATCCTGATTGGATGGTAGGAAAACTTGAAAGTTTGGGCTGGGAATTGGAACAGATCCCATGGTACGAGAATGGCTACAGAGTTTTGGAAGGGCCAGATAGATTAGGCAACACCAAATGGCATCAGCTTGGCCTCTACTATGTCCAAGAGGCCGCTTCGATGATACCTCCCGTGATCCTTTCACCCAAACCTAGAGAGAAGATCTTGGATCTTGCTGCATCTCCCGGATCTAAGACAACGCAGATTTCCGAGATGATGAGATATGAGGGTGTTTTAGTAGCGAATGATGTGAGTCCCAGCAGGGTCGATGCCCTCGCATCGAATGTCCAGAGGATGGGATCTCTCAACGTGATAATTACGATGATGGATGGGAGATCGGCTCCCTATAAATTGGGTCAGAATTTATTCGACAAGGTACTCTTAGACGCCCCATGTAGCTCTCTAGGGGAAGCTAGGAGATCTTGGGGAGCTCTCGTCAGGTGGAGTCCCAAGTCAGTTAATAGGATATCTAAGTTACAAGTTTCCCTCGCTAAAGCTGCTTATAAGACTTTAAAGCCAGGAGGGGTTATGGTGTACTCCACGTGTACATTGGAGCCGAAGGAGAATGAGTGGGTTGTTTATAACCTAATGAAGGCAGGCGCTACAATAGAGGAGGTTCAGATAAAAGGGCTTAGGTGGAGACCTGGGATTGAGAGGTGGCTTAATTGGGAATTTGGGAGAGAGATGAGAAAAACTATGAGAATTTATCCACAGGACAACGATACCCTAGGATTCTACGTAGCTCTAATAAGGAAGCCAGCATAGATGAGTTTTCAGAATGGGTCAGAAATTGGTTTGGAACTGATTTGAGTAATATAGTTTTAGTCAAATCTGGAAATAAGAGAATAAGGTGCATTTCAAGGGAAGCAGCTGATTTTAAAGTAAAAGCAAAGGATGCTGTTAGGGGAGTATATATAGCGAAGAAAGCCCCGTATGGCTATATAATAAGTATAGAAGGGTCTTACATAATTGGACGAAATGCTTTGAGACATGTGGTGGAGCTAGATGAGGACCTCTTCTCCAAATGGATGAGAGGAGAGGAAATCAGTCTCGATCTAACTGAGAAAGGGATTTACATAGTGAAATATGGACCGATTTTTGCTGGTTCTGGCTATTATGATGGTGAGATTCTACGTAATTTGATACCTAAGAGCAGGACTGTGGAGGATTGACCAGTTACCGCCTAATCTCTTAACATAGTTTATTAACGAAAAGTTTATCCTTCCTGTAGACTTCTCTAAATATGCCTTGGGATAAGTTAGCTAATGCCGATATTGCGTTTACCTTCGGAGATGTGATCTTACTTCCTGGAAAGACCGAAGTAGAGCCAGCTGAGGTAGATCTATCAACTAGCATAGGTGAAATACGGCTTCATACCCCCATACTATCATCTCCTATGGATACCGTGACAGAGGAAGAGATGGCGGTCGCTATAGCTAGGATGGGAGGGCTCGGTGTTATACACCGCAATTGCACGGTGGGTGAGCAAGTTAGGATGGTAAAGGCAGTTAAGAGAGCTGAATCCTTCATAATAAGAGACGTTGTTACAGTATCTCCAGCAGATAGCGTTGAAAAAGCTAAGAGCATAATGAAGGATATGAAGATTTCTGGCTTGCCTGTAGTGGTTGACGGTAAGCTGAAGGGTATCATTACGAGAAGAGATGTGTATTTCGCCGAGGATAGTGGCTTAAAGGTAGAAGATGTGATGACTAAAGATGTTATAACTGTTAATCCAGACATCACGCCACAAGACGCTAGGAAGATCATGTCAAAATACAAGATAGAGAAGCTTCCCGTAGTAGATGAAGAAGGCCATCTGGTAGGGTTAATAACAGCCAAGGACGTATTCTATAGGGAATCTCATCCTTTCGCGACGAGAGATAGCGAAGGAAGGTTGAGGGTTGCAGCAGCAATCTCACCGTTTGATATAGATAGGGCTAAAGCCCTAGAACCCTACGTTGATCTTTTAGTCACGGATGTAGCTCACTTTCATAATGAGAATGTGATAAGCGCGACTAGGCGGATCTCTGCTGAGGTGGACGTTCCCCTTATTGTTGGAAATATAGGTACTTATGAGGCAGCTGAGGAAGTATTGACTAGGTTAGATGTGGTTGGTCTGAGAGTGGGAATAGCTAGTGGGAGTATATGTACAACGGGTGAGGTTACTGGTGTTGCTGCCCCCACCCTTTACGCTGTAGCTAAGGTATCTGAAGCAGTAGCTAAGTACGGGTCTAATGTAGCTGTGATAGCGGATGGAGGAGTAAGGGGACCTGCTGAGGCTGCAAAGTCCTTTGCTGCTGGAGCTGATGCTGTGATGCTTGGATTCGCCCTAGCTGGAACGAAGGAATCCCCTGGATCCCCTCTCATAGTTGGTGGTAAAATGTACAAGGTTTACAGGGGAATGGGAAGCCCCTCAGCTAGGTCGAGGAGATTCGTTCTGGACAGATATAGTAGACCCTCTAAAGATATAGCTGAAGGAATTGAAGGGCTCGTTCCATACAGAGGAGATGCTACCACCGTTATAGACAAATTCGTAGCTGGATTAAAAGCTGCTTTCGGATACGTGGGAGCAGCAAATATACATGATATGAAAGCTAAAGCTAGGATGGCTCTTGTCTCACCAATAGGCACTAGAGAGATAGCTCCTCATGATGTTAAGCCTATGGACCGCCTTCCCCACATTTAGGCACTCTTATTTTTCTATATACCTTAAATGCCCGTCCTTGATCACTTCCATTGTGAGTTAAAAGAATTGACATTTTATTGCTCTACTAAAATAATTAGATTATATACTGAATATTTAACCATCATAGTTATGATAAAGGCATTATTACTTAATATATTTAAAAATTTTTTGTATATTTACTCCAAGATCTGGACAGCAATGTTTATAAAGGGTGTGGTAGATGCACACGGCTGAGTTGAGGTAAATGCAAGGTCTTCAGGATATCATAGTGGTCCTAAGAGAACTATGGCTGACATTTCGAGTTACCATACCCAAGATATTGGCAGCTGGAATAATTTTACTGGTAGGATACGTGATAGGAAGATTAACTGATATGCTGATAGGCGGGTTCCTGAAGAAATTCATAGGGCTTGATAAGTGGGTTAAAAAGAAGGGGTTAATGGAAGAGTTGTATGGAATAAGTCCATCCGGAGTAATCGCTGGTCTGATCAAATGGTACATCTATTTCCTCTTCATAGGAATAGCGGCTGAAAATATGGGATCTGGAATTTTAGCGGATTCTGTTAGATCTTTTGTTCAATATTCACCTAAATTGCTAGCAGGAATATTCCTGATATTCATAGGTCTTGTAGTTGGTGCTCTATTGAAGAAGCAGGTCATGTCATCAACCGTGACAGGAAAAGGAATTGTAGGATCTATCCTAAAGTTTGGGAGCGTCTTTGTTTTCACCATAGTTGCCCTTTCCACGATGGGAATAGAGGTAAGCCTCTTAGTAGAGATAACTGTAATAATCGTTGCAGCAATCACCATATCAATAGGAGTGGCTTTAGGAATAGCAGTAGGTCTAGTCTTGAAGGATGAGTTGAGACCTTATATCAAATCGGCTTTGAAGGAAATGCTGAAGGGTGAAAGTGAGAGGAAAAATGGAGAGGTGGAAAACGGCCTCTATCCCTCATAGGTTTATCTCATCGATAATATATCAGCTAGCTCC
>JAOZGJ010000035.1 GCA_027491785.1 Thermoproteota archaeon
CAATTCGCTTATTTCACCCCTCAGCTCGTTTATATCGCTCTTAAGTTCCTTCCTTAACTCCTGAATGTCGCTCTTTGTGGCTGCATTGAGAGCGATCATCTCCTTCCTAAGGTCCTGAATATCTCCCTTAAGTTCCTTCCTAAGCTCTTGAATGTCGCTCTTGGTAGCTACGTCCCTCAGCACCGCATTTATTATAGCCAGCCTTACGTCCGGCTCAGAGACTAGCAGCTCAGCTAACCTCTTCCTTGCCGATTCGTCCTTCTCGAATAGGTCAACCACTTCTCTAGCTGTTAAGCCCACATGGATTCAGGGCAATGGAGGATATAAGGGTTGCTGCAGGAACGAAAGTAATGGTCTGCTTGAGAATCACGAGGGTATGATTTATTCAGCCAGCTTTCCCTTCCCGGCTGGAGCCGAGGTGCTTTCCTTCTAAATGCTCATCGGTGATTTTCCATCACCCCTTTGGGCTCTCTCCTCTATTCCCAATATTCCTAGCATTGCATCTCTATGGAGCGCAGGCGGAGTGGCTGGGTGGAGCAATCATCAATAGAAATCAAAATCGACGTCGCTATCGCTATTAACATCAGTGGTGATCCTTACTCGGAGTTTTTTCTTTTTTAGACTCTGGGCTGACGCATCGAACCATATGATTTTTTCATGCGGTTCGCAGGAAGGGCTATAGTAATGAGTAATCGTAACGGGATGGAAAAAGGGAGAAAAAATAAGGGAAAAAGGAGGGGAAAAGGGAGGGAAGGAAAAGGAAAAAGAAAAGAAAAGGGAAAGGTTTTAGGATCGCATCAGACCCTCGAATATAGAAGCAGGGCCTGGAGCTCCTCAGGGCCTAGGCACTCTTCAGAATGTTGTCCACCTCGCTTGCGCGCACGACGGTCATAACAGCTTCCTCTCTCTTACCCTCTTTACTAAACCTCGACTCTCCTTCATAAGCCCAGCTCAGCCTAGGGTCAATCCCCCAAGCCTATGGAAGGTAGGTGAAGATATAGGCGTCGAGAAACCTCGTAATTCGTGCAGCTCCCTCTCGAATTCACTCCGTGGAGCGAGTGGCGGATACCAGTCCCACAATTGATGGATTAGATTAGCCTGTGATTTCACGTATTCCCCTCCTTGGAATTCTTATAAGGGCCTCTAGAGCTAACCTCCTAAGTCCTTCGGTCATGCTCTCTTTATTCTGAGCTCTTTTTCAAGTTGAAAAGCCCTCTTCGCATTCTCCCAAGGATATAGAGGGCCTGAAACAGCGATCTCTCCTTCAGATAGGGAGCAAGGTCCTTCCTTCCACTATTAACTTCTCTGGTCTTTTCTCCTTCATCCCACCGTAAAAGCAGTATCATTTCAGTCTATCAGCCAAGCACGATTGCCAGGTGGAAAATTTAAAACGAGAGCTAATCTCCCCAATTAAATCTGTCAGTCCCATTCACTTGTATACTCAGCTTCTAATCTCTTCAATCTCTCCTAGAATTTGAGATATTTGGGCTTTAAGTTCTGGCAGTTTGGTTATTACCGTCTCCCAGACTAACTCTAAATTAAATTAACCCCAAAATATTGGTGAATTAGCTTGTCCCTCATGCCAGCAATTTCTCTCCATGGAACTTGAGGATATTTATTCCTCAACCCTTGACTTAAGTTCTTAGTAGCTTCTCCAATCATCTCAAGACCCCTTAGGACAGCATACTGTTTCTCGATGTTATTGAAAAACCCTCCTTATTTAATTACCATTCTTTAAGCTTGTGCTAAAGTATGTGTCAGGTCAGAAAGGCATCTATTCTTATCTGAAGAGATTACAGCAGCTATGTGAAAAGCATAAGCTCAGTATGTTTCCCTAGTCAGCTTGGATAGGAAGAGTTTGCCGAACCTCTTATCTCCTAAGGCTTTAAGGACGTTGAGTAGGGTTGTTCTTGTTAACTCATCGTATAATACCTTAGATCCGAGTAGTGAAGCCCACTTCGGGTAGGGGATACTGTAGGGCAGAGTTATCTTCCTCTTCTCAACCAGCTCATGTACGGCAAGAGCCTCCCTGACAGCGCTTAGGCATTGAAGATCCTCAGCGAGCTTGAGGCTCCTCCAATCAAGCCACCTCGATGCGGTCACGTAGTCGTTCAGCGTGTAGATCCTCTCCTTGTAGACCGCATGGGCCACGGTAATCAGGGCCTCGGCGTAGGTCCTCAGTACTGGGACCTCAACTCCTCCCAGATCTGCTGGCTCGCTATGCTCGAATAGCCCACGAGCATCGAGGTAAATAACGCCAGCCAGCGTTGGGTGAACGTAGAGGTCGACTACAGTACTTCCGCGAACCATGGTAACGCAGTAGGGCTCAACGACCTCTACGCTGAAACCCCTCTCTAAGAGGCTCGAGACTGCCTCAAGAATATCTTCTCCACTTACGAGGACATCCACATCCGATGGAACGTATGCAACCGGCTTGCGCAGCTTGATGAAAACATGATTCAAGCCTTTAAGCGCTTCGTTAACCGCGCTCAGGCCCCTGAGAAAGCTCCTGTATCTGGCCTCCTCACGTGACCTGATATCACCGTGCACTCTTGAAGCCCTTAGAAATTGCAGAAGGACCTTGTTCTTCGCAGCGATATCGATACAGTGAGCTAGAATGCTCTCATCTAAGGAAGTGCCGTCCACCTTGGCACCAACAATGACGTCGTAAATCATCGAGAACGCATCTTTACTCATACGCACCAGCTATCCTCAGTATCTCCCTGATGCCCTCGTCTGTTGTTTGTTTAGATGTGTCAATCGTTGGGGCTTCGATGGCTTTGGCGATGGCGTCGTATATCCTGAGCTGCACTGGGATCAAGAACTCTTCCTTGGAGCCTCTCCTCCTGGCAAGTAACGTGCTCAGGTCGGCTCGTACGTAGATAATCCTGTCACATAGGTATTGGAGGGATATTATACTTCTCCCAACGAGACTCCTGACGACTCCACTCCACCTGAGCGTGATCACGAGCCACACGAAGAAGTCCATGAGACTGCGCTCGGCAACCACCATGCGGCCAAGGAGCTTGGGGATGAAAAGACGCAGGAAGATTATGGGCAGTATGGAGACGAACTCTATCCACAACCACAGAGTCCTCATTTTCAACGGTATGCAGATTCCGTAATAGGGGTTCCAGGAACCCCTAAATGCGGGGAAGTTGGAGAGAAATCTAGCGAGGATGGAAGCAAATGTATGTGTCCCTCTTAACCATGCTATACTTGTTCGGATGCCCCGGACACGTAAATGCGCTGTAAGGTGCCTAGCGAGGGTGGACTTCCCGGATCCATCAACACCAAATAGGCACAATAACGGAGTCAAGGATCTTCATCCCCTCGATGCCTTCAACGGTTAAAAACTGATCGACTCACAAGCTCCTTGAAGGTTGCGTAGGTTAACAGCTTGGCTGTCGCCACGAGCATCCTCGTGTTAGCCCTGATGGAGCCGCCTATTCTAGGCCTCGCTCTTCGAAGTGGTGGTTCATAAATTAATTCTCGATTTTTAACCCTTTTATCTAGGAACTCCTAGCTAAACATCCCTTTAAGAACTAGCTTGCAGGCTCAAAGAAAAGAAAACAGATAATAGCTACAAGGATGATTTACTTTATGTACTTCCCACCACCTTTATTTCATGTACTACTACGGTGTGCAAACAAAGAAAATTAGATAAAGATAGAATTTTTACTTCTACACTGATATTAATTTGTGTTACATTTTAATAGAAGATATAAATATATAAATATAATAAAATTATCATGTGCTAGTTAATAAACTAGTAGACAGGCATTACGGAAGCAAGAGTGAAGTAAGATCCTAAAATAAATCATTATTAGCTTATCTATCGATCCATTGCATCTTTTATAGAACGATTAAAATACATGACTGTCTTTATTATATTCTGAATGTTTCTGGTAAGAAATTTATAGCGACAAAAAATGCGATTTAAGGAGAGAATCGCTAATCTTTTTGTCCGTCTCTTGTAATTTTTCCCAAGGTCATATTTCTTAAACCACTCAAAAAAACTCTTTGAATTATATAGATTATGACCCAACTTTTCCGGAATATGCTCTTGGATGTCTTTGAAAAAGAAGATATTATCATCATCTAACTTGATCTTACCTTCAAGAAATTCTTCTTTAAGAGCTGTAAAAAAATTATTATTTATGTTAAAGCCGCATTTATTAGGATCTATACCTTCTAATACTAATCCCACTATCGTCCTATAACATTTGACACATCTCCCACAGTTGAATTCTTTAAACTGTGAGTAACAAACTCTTAGAAGAGGATATTGCCCTTGGTTATCTATAAATTTCTTGATGATATGTCGGATCTTCTCTTGCCTACTTAGGTTGTATCCATCATGTATAACCTTTAAATTATCCCAAGAGATGCTCTCATCAATGAGCGGATGCGAACCCCAAGGATATATAAACTTAGGGGTATAGCTGGAAGCAATTAGAAGAAATCCTATATGCTTTACTGCTGTTATTGGAGCACATAGACCTAATAAAGCTATTCCATGGTAAAAGCTTCCCCACCATGAGAGGTCTGTTCCATATATACCAAACTCAGCATCTAGCAGCTTTTCATTTAAAAGCTGCCGTACATTAGTTTTTATGAAATTTATATCTACATTTTCCTTTCTTGCGAATTCTCTGTATCTTGTTTTAACCTTTCTCCAGAACTCTTCTTTATTGAGGGGTATATCTGTTCCATGAATCATGATTAGATTTGGCCTTTTATCACGATGCCTGATGTAGGACGCTGTTGAATCTATCCCACCGCTAAACAATAGCCCGTATTTTGAACCAGAAGATTTATTTGAAATAGTATCTTCAACATATATCTTTGTGGATAGAGGTAGCTTAGGCCACCATTTTTTCATTACCATCCTGACTTTATTTAAAGATTCTAAAAATGTTTTATCGAGCTTACTAACATAGAGGTCAGTTCCTGTTGCCCACGCTAATGGTATTACAGCTGAAACGGCTGGTATATATAGAATACTCTCGTCGATACTGCTAACATCTACATCATACTTTGCGTAAAAGTATTTTGTTAAGAAGTACTTTTTGATAGCAGCTGGATATTCAACCTTAACGACTATTAGTCTATTATCAACTACATCTAAATTTTTTAACTTAATCTGCATCTATAAGACCCCTCTGATACGTACTCATCACACGTATAGCGTTAGTTCTTTGTGAATTCCTTAACAGTCCTTATTAAATTATCCTTTAGCTTTTTTAATCTTCCCTGATTCGGATTCTCAGGAGGATTCTCTAGATCTATCTCTTTTATCTTCCTTTTAAACTCTGGTAAGCTATAATAATTTAGAAAATCAAGAAGACCTGTGAATCTGGGATCACTAATATTTCTATGGATAAAAAGTACTGGTACTCCGAGACCTATTGCCGGTAGAGCTGCATGTAATCTGGAGGTAATGACGAGCTTTGCAGATGATATCGTCCAAATAACTTTCATAGCCCTCTTTAAGCGCTTCTCTTGGATTAACCTACCTCTGAGCAAGTCTATATCTAGAAAAAAATTTTCTAATATTTTCACTGTATTCGTTTTCTTTAGTAACGCTTTTACAATTGATGGAGTAAAATACTGCAAGAGATTTATTGTAGGATTAAATAATTGATGAGATATTATCTCTGATTTCACACGTTTGTAACTTTGATTAGAAATTAACGCTTCCATAGCTTCCTTATCTACATCTATCAAAAGAACACGATCTCTCTCAGGGACTCTACTGTCTCCATATCGGTAATCGAATGTTAACGTGAGACAGCCACTAAAATACGATTTAATGCCTTTCTCCTTCAATATGTTTAAAGTATAGAGATCTCGAGCACCTATTGGTTCATACATTTTAAGATATTTCGCACCTTGACTACTTAGCATCTTACTACGCGCATTAGGAGTTATATGAAATGAAATGAAAAGAGGTTTTATGGTTGGCGAAGGAGGCCAATTTTCCGGTTTATGCATAAACCAACCATTCATAATAGCTTTCACAGGCTCTTTTAACTTGATCTTGTTAAGATTTTCTCTGTTTAGGAGGATATCTACTCTTGGCAAGAATTGCATAGCTGCTAAACTTTGGATATCATCCCCGAGGTTCTCAGTACTCGCTATGACAAGTCCATATTTCATTCTTCAAGACCCACTCTCCCCTAATATTTTGTATACTTCTTGGCTCTCTAGAATAAAAATGTTTCCTTTTAAAATCGTCATAGTAATCGAAGTATGTCTACTGTCGTCGGGTAATATTTCCATTATCGATAAGAGCCAGCCTATCAAGTATAGTCTTAATAGTTTCTTGTGCGTTAAGTTCGTATGTATTTATTCTTATAGCTGATTTATCATTAATAATTTTCAGAAAATATATCTGAGTCTTTATATATTTTAAACTAGGTTCACCATAACCTCTAGATCTCCATCTAACCAATAGTTCATTAATAGGAGCTTCTAGTATTATTATTTTATCAGGAGTATATTTTTTAGCTAAAATCCACAAGAATTTAATTGGTATCTTGAAAATATTTCCTTTAATACCATATGAAACATATGAATATATATAGTCGAAGATTGTAGAGTAAAGGTATTCTTCGGAAATGACTATATAATTTAATGACTTTAATATTTTTATCTTTAACAATTTAAGCGGTAAATTTAAGAAAGAGTCCATGTATGCGGAGAGAATTATCAAATACCTCGCTAGACGAATACCCCGGGTATAGGGCATCATAAACCAAGGTGCATAAGCATTAGGTAAATTTATGAGTTTAGCTATTAGAATCCAAAGTAAATATGCTATTCCGTGAAACACTTTAAAAAATTCTTTATAACATTTTATGCCTTTAGATTCGAGTAATGCTAAAATACCTCTAATCACTGTAGATTTACCAACACCTACAGGACCTAGAAAGACTAAAAGTTTAGTCATAGGACTAAATATCAGTTGATAACTTAGAAAGCTATTTTAGTGCAATAATGGGGTTTACATATTCTACTATTTCTTTAACGATCCATCCGATTATTTTTAGGATGGGTGAAGCAGTAATTACACTCCAGAATCACACGTAAAATAGGAAAATAAGTTCAAAGTGATATATCTTTTTCAAGAGACCACTGTAAAATGCCATTTCGACTTTGACTCACCAAGAAACTACAAAATTCAGGCTTAGTGCTTATGAAAGGTTAACCTTTGATTGTTATTCTAGTTAAAATATCTATGAATTTTGTTATTATTTTATCAATATTATTTACTTTTTTGACATATCTATAACCAGCCTCAGCCTTCCTTTTCCATAAATTATCATCTAGCATCTTCTTTAATCCTAGCTTAAATTTTCCATCTCTCACCCAGAGACCGAATCTACTTACGAGATTATCAGGATTTACACTACTTAGTAAACCACATTTATGAGCTAAGGCTTCTAAGAAAGATATTGGTAGTCCTTCACGTATACTTGGTAAGCATACAATCCAACTATTAGCTAAAATTGCTGATTTCTTTTCCTCACTAACAAAGCCCACAATTTTAAGGTTTTTAAGCCCTTGATACCTCCTTGTTATGCGTTCATATAGCTCCCTGTAAAGGGGGCCAGGCTTTCCCATAGCTATAAACTCTGCTTCGGGGAAGTTTTTTGCCAGTTCAAAGAATAACCAATACCTCTTCTGCGGATCCATGCGCCCAAGAAAGCTAATTAAGGGCTTCTCAGACTTAGTTATACTACTCTCATCGGGTATACGTTCGAGGGGATTGGGTAAATAAATGATCTTATTGGGGTTGATACCATAAAGCTTAGCTATCTTCGGTATGTAATACCTTGCCTGAGCCAGCACTAGATCTGCTTTTCTGTAGGCTTCTGCATAGAGTTTAGTTGTGACCCAAAACTTCTCTTTGTTAAACCTGTAATGTGGATCTATTGATCCTAGAAGCCTATAGTCGTTCTCATCAAAGGGGTCTTGAGCCCATATAACATGTTTCGCTCTAGGCATAATCTTCTCTGCGATAAGCGTTTCAACCATACATTCAATAGATATATACACATCAGCGTTTACCCTCCTAATAACAGGCATTACTTTTGTGTAATCTCGTAGATGCCTAAATGTAGAGCTTGAGGTCCATGTGTAAGGATACGTGTGTATAATCATGTTATCTAGCTCTAGAGTTCTCTGCTTGTTCTCTTCATCCCAAACAATAATGTGTACATCAAAACCTCTCCTAGCAAGCTCCCTACCGACCACATGGACAAGCTTACCCAAGCCACCACGACGTTCACCCGAAAATACTTCGCTAGTAATGAAACACAACCTTATTTCTAACACCTATTCGCTCATTCTCCTTAACATTTCATTACTTTACTTGATTATCTCGTTATACTGCATTACAGGCTTCTGAAACCTTTTATTTATTTTCTTGAAAATGTCCATTCATTCCTCTAAGGTATTCGTCTATTCTAGGAGCAAGCTCAACAATGACTCCTCTGAGATGTTCCTTAGTAGCTTTATATTTCTATGCAGAGTAATACCTTTGAAGGCCAACTAAGTAATACTACGGAGGAAGTATTTTGAGAAATTGTTCCTCAATACGATGTTTATCAAACTTCCTCAAAGTATGATCTCTAAGCCTTAAACCTATGTCGATGAGCTCCTCTCTGGATAATGATATAACGGCCTCCATCTTATCAACAAGTTCGTCTACGTTACTAGGTGTAAAAAGAAATTTATCAGCAAGCGTTCCCTCTACTATCTCAGGCACACCTCCAACCCTAGATGCTATGGGTATGGTACCAGCGAGCATGGATTCCAGAACAGCATAGGGCATAGGTTCTTCACATATGGATGGGAATAATAAAGCATAGCTTATGGAGTGAAGCTTTAATACTTTATCGTGCTTTAAGTAACCCAGTAAATTATATGAACTTCCAAGTCTTCTAACTAGTGAAGCATTCTCGCCTCTGAACTTCCCGGCAAGCAGAAACATCAGATTAATGCCTTTCTCTAATAATCTCTGAGAAGTTCTCAAAAGCACATGGAAGCCTTTGACATAGCTATCGCCGCCTAAGTACATGAAAGCCGGATCTCCAAGTTCCTTCTTGATTAAAGGCACATAATCGGGCAGGGGATTGTAAACTACCTTCAATTTGCCAGCTAGCTCAGGCGCACTCTTAGCAATAATCTCAGCCTGCCTCTTCGAGACGCAGATTATAGTATCTGCTTCACGCATCCATGTCCTACAGAGCAAAATGATGGGTGTGAGTAAGGATCCCGCTATTGCCCGCTTGATACTGTCATGTTCAAGGAGTTCATAGGTGAGCTCTGCCTTAATATCATAGAATAGGCCACTTTGCTGGTTGTACAGAATTGTAGAGTTATAAGCGATAGGCTGATAGTCATGTAAGTGTACTATCACCTTCTTGTCTAGTTCTTTAGCTAAAGGAATTAGTGGACATCCGTAAGGAATGTAAATAATATCGAATTTTCTCATCAAATTCATGTAGTGATCTTTCACTGATGGTATAAGGAAATAGAGCCAACGCGCCGGCTTATTCGGTATCCTAAAACCTTCTTCTATGATAAAGTTCACATTATCTATCTTAGCCGGATTACGTGTTCCCGTTATGACAGTTACTTTGAAATCATCATGTGTCGCGACGAGCTTAGTTATTAAGTAGGTTGCTAGCGTGCCCCCACTACCCTCAGGCCAGAAGCGCTCAGAAATTACAAGTAGGTTCAAGATTGCATTATCAACTCGTTCATAACTAATAAACCCACTCTGATATTCATGTTATTTTCACTCATAAATTCTTACCGTCTCATTCATGGTATGTTGCAGTACGTACTTGCCGCTATATCTATACGTAAGGCCGTTCACACGTAACCTTACTACCTACCTTTACTAAATGAGTGGGCATGCGATAAAATGAAAGAAGCTAAAGAGCTAAGAGTTGCTATTAAGAATAAATATCCTACCAGAGGCACCAAATTACCGAGTTTTAGCCAAGGAATTAAGTATCCTATAGGCTCTTTACTTTCAAACAGCATCCATTTAGACGCAAGCGCTTGCTTATACCTGAAGAAGTATCCGGCCACAAGTAAATTATACCAGTAGGAATAAAGAGCGATTATCAGAAAAAGAGAAACGATTATACTTACAGAGAATCTCACATAAAATCTCCTTCCTCTCAATAAGTGAGCTAAAAGTACTGATGTAGCTAGGCATTCGTAAAGTGTAAGTCTGGCGTAGTTGCGGCCATATTCAAATGTCACAGATGTAAGTAGTATCTCAAGACTTAAGAATATCATGATTAAAAGGGATGATAAGAGTAATCGGTCGCCTTTATTTTCAAAATCTCTCCTCATGGTAGCATAACATAGCGTAAAGACAATTATACTAGTTAATAATAGTAGAATAGGATGTTCGAAAATAAAAATAGAATAGTTATTAGAGGAGGTAAGTGGCTGAGAAAACATACTACTAATTCCGATTCTTGGTGCATGGTATGCTAATACGGATCTTACATGATCTTTAAAGCGGATTATTGTAACCGGGCTAGTAATGCCAAAGGAGACTAGTGCTACCAATGTATAGAGCACCAACCTTTTGAATGCGTTTCTAGAAACTCTTCTTGTACCTTCTATATATAATATTGCAGCACTAGATACTAGGAATGCTATAATGGCGTCCCAGCTAGTTTTGGATCCTATCGCTAAGCCTTCAAAAAGAGCTGAAAAGATCGCCCACTTATAAGAAGAAGTCAAGATGTATAGTATCATACCTATGAGCGATATTGTAGTGAAAGTTGCAAGATATATATCTAACATGCACCTCATAGAGAAATCTACAAAGCCAGGAGAGGCTTAAAGGTAGAAGATTGGTACAAATACAAGTGACGGATCGAGATACAGCTCCATACCAAGAACTGCTGTTAATCCAATCAATCCCATTAAAAGAGCACTTCTCCTAGCCGCTAAAAGGAGATCATCATCTAAAGGTGATTTCCATGGGTTATTCGGTGCCTTCTCAAATTTACCTTGTAAACTAATAGCTAGTCCAATAATTGTCTCTGCACTAAATGGATGATTGCCAGAACTGAACCAGACAGAATCAGCCGGTCTAATGCCCATGTAAAATTCAACAACTTGCAAAGCACGACCAATGTAATATCTCTCATCTCCATGAATATAATGCTGAGAAAGAGCTGACTGAGGAAAGTATGTAGTTACTACCATGATTAGCGGAATTGACATTGCTAGGAATAATATTAACCTTAATGGCAACACAAAATTTGATGTGCTCTATTTAGGTGACATTACAAGGTGATCATGCCCATCGAGAATTATATCATAGTTACTAAAATTTTGCGAGTTAATAGCGTCTTTATGCACGATGAGAAGAGAATTAACGGGAATATTTACTCTCGTGTCATTAGCTACCACCTTAAGAATATTGTGGATGGGATAGTAACTTCCTCCTCCTACGAGGAAGCGAGGTGGATTCTTCACCCTCTCTATTGGCAGATATGCATCATGCCAGCAGTAGATGTAATATCCACTCTTGGCATAGCGAACAAGCGGAAGCATCTCTACACGGTCAGTATAAGTCACCGGAGCCAGCCTAACCTCTCCCATCCATGAGATCCTCTCGGGGGAATATATGGCGCTATAGAGGTAAGGAGCTAAGAATAGCAGGAGTAGGAGCAACCCTATTTTACTAGTGAGGACTCGTATTGTTACTATTGAGACTGCGAAGATAAGTATGACGTAAGAAGGAACAACTAAGTACCTGATCAGTTCCACACCATGCATCCTCGCCAATAATCCTAAAAATATAAACAAAAGAGCAAATAAAAGTGAAACTATCACAAATATATCAAGCCTAGATGAATCCTTAGCAGATATATGCGGGTAATTGATTCTACGTTTCGCTCCAAATAGGCCACTTATCCTAACTACCAAGAATAGTAGAATGTATACCGTAGCCATAGATGGAAGCAATGTCCATGAAAATAATGCAACTTTTGCAGTAGGTATCTCATTAAGTGCCCGCACGACAAATTCCCGAGGAGTTTCACGTAATAACCTCTCTAAGAATGACTTTGCAGCTTTACCGTGGGGTATTGTAGCTGTAGCAGCGGCCGTAGCAGTTGCAGCTTTACCGTGGGGTATTGTAGCTGTAGCAGCGAGGGGATATATTATAGCAATAGTAATAAAGATCAGCGTTCCAGCTATAAATTTCCGATTCCTAAGAAAAACTGTAGCAGCTATAGGTATACTCACTAAGAGCACGCTTGATAGATGGGTAATTACGGATATCATGGCAAATGTGGAAAATAAGATGTATGACTTCACATTTCTAGGAAGCCCGAACAGAATAGCTATGGCTATGGCACCGTAAACTAGGCTAGCATACTGTTGTAAAAGATCAAATCCATATAAATTAGGCGAGGAAATGAATAATAAAGTTAAAATTACTATGCTAAGGCACCTTAATCTGAAATTTATAATCCTAGAGATCTCTACCCCTAGCACAAGGAGGAAGGATATTAAAAATGATATCAGTAGTACAAAGTAAGATATATTAAGGGATTTAATGATCTCCATCATTATAGCGAGGAAGCAAACCGATGTATGGTAGAAGGCATAGTAGGGATCGCCAAATCCAGAGTAGTATCCCTTTATGGAGATAACTTTAATGGCGTATGTGTAACCTGCAGTATCTGGGCCGTATGGAAGGAAACCTACGTAAGATAGCGATATTATAAGCACTGTTGATGCAAATATTATCGCCAGAAAGCAGAAAATACAATATCTGCCATTGGCTGAATGCTGGTGGCGATTAGGGGAGCTAATATTTATTCTGCCAATTATCAGAAGATAAGTTAGCCATATAGCGATGCCTATAGCATAGTAGATGAGGACTGTTCTAACTATATCGTTCTCTATCAGAACTTTCGCTATGGCTATAATATCAACCATTTTTCATGTAATAGAGCATCTAATCACCTATGGTCATTTCTGAAACTAGCTAGAAAATCGGGCTACATTGCCCTTTATGAGAGCTCACTTATACAGTTTTGATAGATATTCCTCAGCTATCAGGCTCCATGAAGGAATGTAGGATTTAGGCTCTTTCTTTACTCTACTAAGGAATTCTTTGACTTGAAGAACCAAGCTACCATAATCTTCAGATAGATCACAGATCAATGTCCTCCTACGGTTAGAAAAGTTCAGGCCCCAAGGCTTAGCTATAACAGCTGGGACTCCTATAGCATTTGCTTCGTTAACTGATTGGCCGTATGCTTCCCTCTGGGATAGTAAACCGTAGAATTGCGCATGCGATAGATATTCTATGTACTTCTCATAGGGCTGAAAGGGCATTATCTCGTACTCCATACCTTTCCTTCTGAGATCTCTCTCTAAGTGCTTTCTGTAAGAACCGTTTCCTATTACTACGAGCTTAAGATTTATACCTAAGTTTTTCAGCTCATGTACTATATTTGCGAGCCTATTGACGTTCTTATACTTCTCTATCCTACCTGCATAGAGTGCGTAGTCATGAGGCTTCCACTCTATGTCCGACAGCCATTCCTCAACTCCATGCCCTATGGTAACGCTATCAATCCCGTAATGTCGCTTAAAAACCTCCGCTTCATGATTAGAAATTGTATGTACTACTAAATCCAGGCCATCCTTCAACTTAATTAAACTCTTTATGTAACTTCTCCAAGGAATCCATAATAAGCTTCTAAAAACAGTGTGACCCGTACCGTGGTAATGTGGTGTCAATACTTTCTTGACACTAATATCCTTAGCAACTTTCATGCTATATACTGTCAGAATTGAGTGTAAACTGTGGAAATGCATCACATCAGCCTCCCTAGCCAGCTCTCTTAAGGTCTCAGCCAAATCAGAGCGCCTTCTGGGTATATGATAGGCATCGCTGGGGGCCCATGTGGGCCATCTCAACACCTGAATATCGTTAACCTCTTCCTCCCTAGGGGTTTCAATGCTTGATTCTCCAGCAATGACCTTAATCTCATGCTTTTTCCTCGCTAACCTCTCAGCTACAGATTTAACAACGTACTCTACGCCCCCAATATGGGGATAGTAAGATGGGACTACAAACAAAATCCTCATGGTACCCTAAACCTTGGCCTGCTTGCTCCACACTAGCTCTCTCGTAACCAAGTTCCTCAAAGCTGCTACGAGGAGATTGAGTTGCTGTAATACCCAGACCCTGTACATCCTCACTACCAGCGCTACTACACCAACGGTTAGCATGAGGACGGACCCGAGGGAGCTCTGAGCAGCACCAACCAAGAGAAGGGAAAAGGCGATAAGCAGAATCCAGGGATTTATAAGGTGGAGGAACGCTTCCACCTTTACTATCTTCCTAAACTCCTTATTCCTACCTTTTGTACCTAGATCCTCCCCCAACAGCTTGATAAAGTGCTGGATCAGATGCTGGGCCCTCCTCACTCGCCACATCCCGTACCCCCTTCTGGGAACCCTCTCCTCTATCCACAATCCCTCGGGAATTATGGCCCTGTACCCCATTAGGGCTATTCTAGCGGCTGTATGAGAATCATCAGCTCCTATGTCCGTTGGGAACCCCCCCACCTCCTCAAGGAGATCTTTCCTGAAGGCCGCTAGTTCTCCATGAAATATTGGCGTAGAGTAGGCCTTGCTCTCGGCTATCCTCAGCATGTTATAATAGTGCCTGTATCCCTCCTCAACCTCTGCAGGCCCACTAATGTTAGGCCTCTTTAAGCAAGAAACCGCCCCTACCGTAGGGTCGGCTAGCCACTTTACCGCTTCCCTCATGGAATTGCTTGGCCACGTTGCATCTGCATCAGCTATAATCACGATATCCCCTGAAGCGTAGTTTAAAGCATGGTTCAAAGCCTTGGCCTTTCCTTCTCTCTTATCCTCCCTTATCAACCTTAAATTGACGTCTTCATGCTGAGAGGCCCATTCTTCAACGATGTCGGCTGTTCCGTCATCACTTCCGCTATCCACTACAATTATCTCAGTTAGATCGCCAGGATAGTCCTGGCTTCGTATGTTATCTAGCCTGCCTACTATTATGTCTGCCTCTCGGTAAGTGGGTACGATAATAGTTACCTTTGGCGTATAACTGTCGTTAATTTCAATGTTCCAAGGTTTGGGCAACCATCTCGTCTTGGCATACCAGTAGTATACTAGAGGAATCCCAAAGTGCACTGCTGCAAGCGATACAGCTACTAGTTCCAGCATTCGATTCCTCTCATGATAACTACACTGTGATCTGTTGATACCATTACTTCGAGAACGATTGCCCGACCATTCCCCATCTGATATGGATCCTAAAGCAAGAACTGCGCCATTTATGATGATCGAATTTTAGATTCAACCCAGTAGATTATCCGGTTAGCATCTCTAGCGAGATGCTTTATAGATAGCCGATTCTCCTGAGGGCTATTAGGCACAAAATCCTTCAATGTCAGTATTAACAAAATACCTTTAGAGCTGCCAAGGTGCAGCGTGCTCTGTTCCATGTAGGGGGCCTCTCGCCCCCTAGCCTTCGCCCGTCCCGCCAGGCGGCCACTCACCCCAATAGGGGCGGACTCACCTGGTGATGGGACAGGCCCGCTTGTAAACCAGGGAAGGGCGAGTTGTCCCCCTCTCCGTACAGTGTCAGTACTAACTGAAAAACAACTGAGGAGAGGGGGGATGAGCATCATAAATGCTCTCCTATTGCCACTAACATAATATTATAAAAACTTTTACGGAAATAATTTCATGCGTCACTTTTCAAATGCAAGATTTTCCCATGCCCATGGCCATGTTATCCTAAACTACCACGGGGGATCGGCGGCATATTTCCTATAAACCCTCGCAGCTCCTGCCCGGATCCCCTCTCCACTTCCTGATCACGGCATGAAATGAGAGTTAGCCACGTAATAGTCTCAAACGATGAGATCAGAAGCGAGCGATGTGATAAGGGCCTTCTTAGCTGCCTGGGAGACCAACGCGTATGGCATGTTCAATATGGGGACTGGGGACGTCATTCAAAGTAGCTTCTCTTATATCCGTATCTGAATCTGAATGCGAATCCGAATACGTCCATCCTGAAGGTGGAGTACAGGCCTAACCTCATAAAGAACTACGTTATGAGGACCTGTGCTGACACGACGCTGGCCGAGGACGTTTTGGGCTTCAGAGCCACTGTGAGTTTGGAGGAAGGGATCCAGAGGATAGTCGACGCCTATCGCAGGGATGAGGTGGTCTTCGCCGTGTGAGTGTGGAGCGATTGATAAGGATCTGAAGAGATGAGTAGGGCTACCATCGTGCTGATGAATTTATTTTATAAAGTGGGCTGATCGTTCCGCTTATTCTGCTCATCCAATCCAATCAGTGTTAGGCTGTCACTCACCTACTCCCTGTCGATTCCTCCTTAACTCTCTGGGAAGTTGATCATTCAACGGCCCAGCTGGAACCTAATGCTTATTAGTGGGTATATCACAATGAAGTGGGAGATAATGTCGGTCGTGGTCGTAGACGATAAGGGTAGGATCACGCTGCCTAAGAGGCTCAGGGAGGGAGTGAGGAAGGTAGTGCTCATACCAGCCGGATCTCACATAGTGCTGATACCCCTGAGGGGAGAGCCCAGGGAGATAGCCGAGGGTTGGCTCAGGACGGGGAAGGGCAGGGGGAAGCTGAAGGAAGTAGCTGAGGGTAGGGCTAGAATGGATGCTCTGGAGAGGGCTGGTAGGAGGAATGATCGTCGAGACTGATGTCCTCTACTCCTACGTTAAGGAGAGCGACTGGCTTAAGCCCGTCACCCTACAACTCATGGGGATGATAGAGGCAGGGGTGCTCGGGGAGGTTAAGGTCTCCAGGGAAGCGCTCCATGAGCTGTACTATGTGTCCGTCAGCGAGGGCGTTACCCTAGACGAATTGCTGGAGAGGCTCACGGCGTTGACCCTCATAGACAACCTCAAGTTCGTGGAGACGAGCTGGGAGGACGACTTGCTGGCAATAGCAATTATGAAGCAGTACGGGCTCGCATCCATATTTGACGCTTACCACGCGGCTCTCGCCCTCAAGCTCGGGGAGGAGATCATATCGACCGATAAGGTCTATGACAGGGTGCCTGGGATCAGGAGGTTAGATCCTAGAGAACTGGTTAAGATTAATGGCGAATAAGGAAGTGCTACCGCTATTCGTACGAAAACTCCGGTGTATATGAAGACCATTAATGAAAAAGGAGGATAAGAAGCGAGCTGGAAACGAGTATTGGGGAACTACGTCTGATCGAGGAAAAATGATATCTGGAGCGCATATTAGAGGCGTCCTGAGTCAGCTGAGGATGGGCTCCAGCTTCGGGAGATCAATGACGCTCTCATCGCCCCTCCCTCCCTACCTAACTAACACATCACGCGAGTAAGCCATAATCGTAGCGATTAATGTAGATGTGGATAGAGAGGGGTTTGGAAGCTCGAGAGTTAGGTATTGACGTTACATGTAGCCATAGATGGAATGATGGGAGGGGGAGGGGAACTTCTCTTCTTATCTCGCGTTATTAGCGACCCAGCAGCCACAGCTCCACTCACCCTAGGCATACTCCGATAGGTTAATCAAGTCGCAGGGACCAGTACGATGGGGGTTAGTGTGTCGGCCATTATGGAAAAGAAGATTTTAGAGGAGATCCGCTCACTCAGAGAGACGTTGGAGCGCATAGAGATCCTCCTAGAGGAGCGCTTGATAGGTGTTGAGGAGCCCCTCCCAGATGAGGTTAGAGCCATCGAGGAGTACGAAGCTGAGAAGAAGAAGGGTGGGATGGAGTTAGTAGATCTTGATGAAGTCTTAAGAGGTTCAGAAGGTTGATGAAGCACGAGGTACATCTCACGCGGAAGGCCAGGAAGGAGCTAGAGAAACTGGATCCACGAACCCGGGAGAGGATACTCAACGCATTGATCATGCTCAGGGACTATGGTTTCACGCAAAGGCTCGATATAAAGAAGCTGAGGGGATATAAGATAGGAACTACTACAGGATTAGGATCGGTAGATACCGCATCCTATTCGAGTTGGAGAAACCACGTAGAGTAGTAGTATATGCTATTCTACCCAAGAAGCAAGCATATTAACCTTAGCTTCTGCCGTAGCCCTTCAGCTGGCTCTACAGATATTTAGGCTCTCTATATTCTCCCTTTCCTCCGATCTAGGAGGATCTCCCACCCATCATCACGATGCTCACCCTGTTGGGCTCTCTTTCCTTGCAGCATCCCGGTCATGCCGCTCTACACTTACAGATCGCATCACCGAGTCAAGGTCCAGCATCAGCAGTCAAATTTCCTGGGCTTTAGAGGTGTCCTGAGTCAGCTGAGGATGGGCTCCAGCTTCGAGGGGTCGATGACTCCCTCACCCCTCCCTCCCTGCAGACGATCATGTAGTGATCCTCTCCCGAGATCAGTCCCGAGAGAGCTGCCTTCCTCCTCAGCTCCCTAACGATCTTTTTGGCCTCCATCTCCCCAACTCCTGACCACTTGACCTCGATGAACGTCGTCGACACTCCCGGATCCCTGACCACCAAATTTATCTCCTCCCCCTTGCGCCATCTCCCCACCTGAAACGGTCTGGTGGGCAGTAGTTTAGCCTCGTACATCAGAGGAACCAGTTCCTCAACAGCACGCTCGAAGACCCTGCCCATGTACGAGGGGAAGTCCTCCCTTACCTTCCCCAGCGCCTCCTCCACTAACCCCATCTCTAGGAGGTGCCTCATCCTGTATACGTACCTAAAATGGAAGGAGAAGTAGTTATCCATCACCGCCAGTTTTACAGGCCTCCTGTAGCCCAAGGGCCTCACCTTCCTCACTATATCGAGCTCCTCCAGCAGGCGCAGGTAGTTATCGAGGTTCCTCGGATCGATCCCAGCCTCGCTGGCTACCTGAGATGGCCTGTCCCTTCCCCCAGCTAGGGAGGCCAGGATGGAGAAGTACACCCTAGGTTCCCTCACCTCCTGCCTCAGCAGGTTAAGGGCCTCGTCGTAGAGGTAGCTACCTGGCCTGAAGATCCTCGAGACGTTCTCCCACAGGTCAGCTGAGGGATTGAGCTTCTCAAGATAGGCAGGAGTCCCTCCCACTATCCCGTACGCCCTTATGAGGTCTGCGATGCTATAGGATGGGAGGAAATGGGTATATAGGCAACAGATGAATGAGAGGAAATAACTCGTAAAACTAATGCTTCAAGGTTATTCTTTCGCCTTCGGCCATCTCTAAAGATATCTCCTTTTCGTACTCTCTTAGCATCCCAACTAATGGACGCTTCAAGTTTATCTGTATGGCTTAGCCCTACCTATCTATCTTCTAGATACCTTACCTTAACTATCCATATTTCTTTAAATCTGGGGAATACCTGTAAAAAGGCCTGCTTGTTCATATCTAGTGCATCTATAACCTCCTTCTTAGTGATGTAGGATGGCGTATCTGGAAGGAAGTATATTATCCTAGCTTCGGAGGATCTCCTAAAGTCTTTATCAAGATCGATTCGAACTCTTCCTTCGCGTGCAATTCTTCAGATATCTTCCCCACTTACTTTGATAAGTTCTTACCCCATCCTTGTATCATTTTTAAAAAAGAAAAATAGATAGAAAGATAAAGTTTAAGCAAAAAGATGGTCTCCGCTGTGTAGTGTAGTGGGGAACTCATCTCCCTTCCTTACTCTTGGGACGAGATGCCCCTTCCTCCCATATAATTTCTCTATACCTTCGCGAAACTAACTCTTTATATCGATCTGCCGTACCGATTTAGTGATGACCGAAGCTGTGATAACATCAGTCATACAGGAAGCGCTGAGACAGGCATCGGAGCGGATCGCCAAGAAAATTACTGAGGGAAAGAGAATAACGGACACCGAAGTGATAATACTGC
>JAOZGJ010000060.1 GCA_027491785.1 Thermoproteota archaeon
ATCTCCGCTAGGAGAGATTCAGCTTCTTTAGCGCTCCAGACAGCTAAGGCCTTTAATACACTTTCATCTCTTTTAACCAAGCTCTTAAATCCAAGTAAAATCAGGATATCTGGACTCACTGGAGCTAGGCATCTTACCATCTTCCTAATATCATCTAAGGTCTCTGGGACATATGTAGTGGAGAGCATGATCCTTCTCGCAGAATGGGCTACGATCATTCCAGCTCCCGCTTCAGCTAGTTCTCTCATCTCTCTTATCATGTTGACCTTCTTCAGCTGGGTAACAGCAGCAATCCTATATCCGGAGCTGGCAAGGGTATTTGCCAATGACTTATAAAGCAGTTCCTTCTTACCTCCCAAAAGGGCTACGACCATCATCCTATCACCCAGGCCACCTCTCGGCAGATACGAACCTGGCCAGGGCCATTAGTATTCCATGAGTGTACAGATCTGTTCTACTTACTGCTCCTCTCGTGAAAAAGCCTATAGCTCCCTCCTCCCTCCTTATGTTTTCCTTACCACTCAATTCAGCCATGAGATCTCCCAGCTCTTTTCCCTTGAGCAATTTTGGGAGGAATTTCTTGGGACACTCAAACCAGCCGCTGGTCCCAGTTCCATATACTCCGTCTCTCCTCTCTATCCAGACGAAGCCCGTGCAGTAGTATCGATTGGCGAGGTAAAATATACCTCCCTCTACTCCAACCCCGAAGTCTGCCCCTGTCTTCATTAGAGAGGCCTTAGCCCTGTTCTTAGCTCCCTCCACCACCGAAGGGCCAATAGGCTCTAGTGGAACGCCGCTATCCACTTTAATCCCCCTAACCTCCACGGACCAAAACCTAGAGAAGGCTCTCTTAGCAGCCTCTATCTTAACAGGATTCGTGGAACCTACTGCAACTAGCAACCTCTTCATCTTGGATCTTATTTCGTATACACTTATACTTATTACTGCGCACCTCATCAACTTCTGGTGATCATCTGACAAGTGAGATAGAGGCCCAAGTCGAGGGGTACCTTAATAGGATGGGTGTTAAATATCAGAAGGAGGAAGGCGTCATCACCTCCCTCTGGAAAGTCGGAGATAAGGAATATTGGGTTCTCGTATTCATAGGAGATGATTGGATTGCGGTAAGGACTACCATCTTAGGAAAGGACAAGGTGCCTCAGAGCGTAGATTTCTTTAAAGAACTGCTTAGATCTCATTATAGTCTTGCAGAGGTGAGGTATGATATAGATGAGAATGGAAATGTCGGCTCAAGCAAAACAATGCCTGCTAAGGGTCTTAATCAGGACATATTCTCGAGCGAATTCAATTCTGTCGTCTTCGCCATAGACTACTTCAGGCAGGAGATAGCCCCCAAGTTCGGTATAGAGCTCTAGATTAATTGTTTTAGTTTTTAATCCTAAAACCGCTGGAAACCATTATTCATCGATATTAGGGATCCATACTCGTCCTGCTGATGGCTATCTCTCATCCACAAACTCTTCTACGGGAATTCCAAAATGCCTAGCTTTACTTTCCTCAATATAAGTGAGTACTTTATCTCCCACCTTAGCTTCGGTAACTGGAAGGGGAGTTCCATCGGGTTTCATCAAGGGAACAGTCTCAGCAAGCTGGAGGATTACCCATCCCTCGTTTTCTTTGGTCTTAGCTCTAATTAGGACGAGAGGTCTCTTCTCCACTTTTGCCCTTCCGGTACTTACGACCCTCTTCTTCCCGCTCTTGTCGACAGCGAGAACCTCGACTCCCGACCTTACTTCCGATAGATACTTAGTCTTTCCATCTGGTACCAGTATGTAATTAGAAACAGCACCAGCATTAACTCTGAATTCTCTAGGCGATGTGAAAGGCGATTCTAGGTTCTCACTATGAACCAAGAAGAAGAATGAAGCTGAGCCACCAACAAGCATTCCCTCTCCCTTGGATAGGATCGATGCTGTATCTACACATACCCTATCCCCCATTCCTATCTCCTTAACCTCAGTGACCTCAGCAATAGCTAGGTGCAGAGGAGTAGCTTCCTCAATCAATCTCTTAGCTTCGTTTAATTCATTTAGGTCATGCAAGGGGACTACTACTCCCTTTATTCCCCTTTCTAATACACCTAATAGGGATCTAGCCTCTTCTATATTATCAGCGATCGCATAGATTCTATCACCACTACCTAGGGCCGCGATTAGGTTCTCTAAGGGGATTATCTTCCATCCATCGCTATCTATTAGCACGTTCCCAGAGGAGGCAACTTCCTCTATTACAGGAATGTCCTCGGAACCCTTAATCTCAACTAGGGTGAGTTCTCCCTTGGATGGCCATTCCCCTACCCTGATTAAGTGAGATGGATCAATAAACTTAGTCACTTTCTCCCTTGCCTCCTGACTTAAAGCCAGAACTCTGAAACCCATTTTAACGGCCTTCTCCATAACATGATCGGGAGAGCTGTCGGCTAGAACTATTAACTCCTTAGAGTTCGTGGACATCTATCCAGCTATGGGAATGAAGTAATTTAAGTTGAAGTGCGGCCTATTTCGCATACCATGAAGCTACCGTGTTATAGCCTCAATGCGGCTTTCTCGTAAACGGGATCCAAGAATTTATAGTCCTTAATCAGATTTAACTTTTCTAACCTTCTAATAGTTCTGGATAGGGAAGATTTTGCTATCACGGTTCCCTCTCTGTCTTCTATGAACTCCTTCACACGGCCCCAGCTTCTCGCCCCTCTAGCAATGGCCTTAAGTACCAGCTTCTCCCTAGCTCCCAGTTTCACAAGTTCGTTAGCTGCCATCCTGATGGCCATCTCAGCTACAGCTTCGAAGTCTCCCCTCCCATCTACATAGGACTTACCGAACATCACGAGCCAGCCCACTATCCCATCGAAGAATCCTACGGCCTTCTCCACCTCTTCCATTGGAGGCTCCTTCCCTACTTCCCTGAATCCCTCTACCAAGAATTCCTTAGATTGGGCCTCAGTGAACCTCCTTACCTCTACCTCGTAGGCGTATCTTCCGTATAGAGGTGAGGATGGATCATCTAACTTGAGGAATGCCTTGAGCATGCCGACCTCGGAACCAGTCAGGATGAGGGTTATGTTATCCAAGTTATCGTAGGTGTACGCTATCATCTCCCTCACCTCCGACAGTAGGGGCTGTCTCAAGTACTGGACCTCATCTAAGATTACAATGAACCTACCCAGCTTATTCAATTCTGTTAAGAGTCCTGAGAAGCTCAAGGAATCCGTTCCCCTCCACTTGATCTCTACCTCAGTACCTGCTATTTTGATGCCCCTTATGCCTTTTAGAAATCTCCTCATCTTACCAAGTGATTCTTCAAGCCCTCTAGATACTCTTTCATAGAGGTCTGCTCTCCGGGCGACTCCCCTTATATCGACTAGGAATCCCCTCCTTCCCTCTAGGAAGCACCAAGCCACACTAGTCTTCCCTATCCTCCTGATACCCAGCAGTAGGATAAGAGGGTATCTAGATGCTCTCTCTAGTTCCTCGAGTTCCCATTCCCTATCAAAGAGGTCCTTCTTGGACTTCTTGGGTCTGAGGTCGAATAGCATTAGTTCCGACCCGGAACTTAGTTCCGACCCGGAACTTAAATGTGACTACATGGGTGAATCAAAAGGGGTACCTCCTCCTTAAGTAAGTCCCCTCTATGAAGGCCTCGCTGAATTCCGGATCCCTAGCCAGATCAACGTACACTACTGTTGAATACAGTTTGTTGAACCTGTTAAATACATCTTCACTTAATATTAAGAGTTTAGCTCCTGATAACGCCATGTTGCCTAGGGAAACCACGATCTCCGGCTCAACTGGTGGGATGAGGCCCACTTCAATAGCATCCATCGGATCCACATGGCTTCCAAAAGTACCAGCGAGGTAGACTCCCTTCAGGTCATTATACCTCAGATTCTTCCTTCTCATGAGGATATTCCACGCCGAGTAAACAGCAGCCACTGCCTTCTGAACCTCTCTCACATCCCTCCGAGTCACCTCTATCTTAGGCGAGTCTACCAGCCTGAGCCTCCCCTCTAATTCCCTAGACATTCTCCCATTCTCAGAAAGGAGACCTCTTCTCAACATTTCAGCCACGGTCGAGATCAGTCCCGAGCCACTCAGGCCTAAGGGCCTCCCTTCTACTTCCACCTTAATTTCCCCATCTCTGATCTTCACCTTGTTTATCGCCCCACGAACACCGCCCACTCCGGATGGGACGTTCGATTCGAAGGCTGAACCGGCTGGAGCGCTAGTTACCAGCATATCGTTGGCAACGAGTATCACTTCGGTGTTGGTTCCCAAGTCGATCAGGAGGTAGGGTCTCTCCAGACCGAGCATTTCGGCCACGATCAAGTCAGATAAGGCATCGGAACCGACGAAACCTGCCAAGGGTGGGGGAATTAATAGCCAGCTTTCAGTCAGCTTCTTAAATCCAGCCTCTTCTGCGGGCCCAGAAACCCACATCCTGAGGGGAGGTTCGAACGGCGCTGCAGATAGAGGCTCGACAGGTAATCCGAGGAGGAGCGCGTGCATCACTGAGTTTCCTACCACCGAGATCATGGATATATCTTCTTCCCTGATTCCAGAAGCCCTGCACAGCTTTAGGGCCAGATCTTCTATGCCCTGAATTGCCAGATCCTTAAGTTCCTCTCCCCTACCCTCCAAGGCCTTCTCCATTCTAGTGACTACGTCAGCTCCTCTCGACACTTGGGGGTTCCTTATGAATCCTTCCATTAAGGGTCTCCCGCTCCTCAAGTCGAGCAGTGATCCTGATATGTTAGTGGTTCCAAGGTCCACCGCTAGCCCCACCTCCCCATCTCCATCACCGGATCGGAAAGCTATTCCCCTGAAACTGAGTGATGGTTTGGGAAGAGATCTGGGGAGGGCCATATCCCATGAGTTCGATCTTCTGATCAATGGTTTCAACTCAAATCGGGGCATCATTCCCGAGACCGTAGCCACTGGGGCGATACTAGGAACCTCAATTACTGCATCTCCCAGAACCCTAGTCCTGCAGGCCAGCCTCAATCCCCTATCCATAATTCCAATCAGTTGCTCCTCCCTGCTCGGGGGGGTCACCTTCCCCTCTATTACCCTCACAGCGCAGCCACCGCAGTATCCCGCTCCTCCGCAGGGTAGTGGAAGGACCATTACCCTGTTCACAACAGCGGAGAGTAGCTCTCCTTCCTCAGCTTCGACCTCTACATCGGCGGGTAATATTCTAACCTTCACTTTGGATCTTCTTGAAATGATCTAACCACCTCCGCGATCACTTTCAGTTTTCCTATTGCAGATTCGTAAGCTTTCGGACCAGCTGATTTAAGACCGCCAAATCCGCAGTCTCCACTCACAAGATCTACCCTCTCCTCACCGAATTTCTCAATTATATCTCCTAAAAGAAGGATAACTTCCTCTCTCCCTTCTACCCTTAAGTTTTGAGCACTAACAACACCGGGTGAGATTATCTTGTCACCTTCCTCCAATCCCTCCCTTGAGAACCTTTCCAGATTAGATCTGGAGTCATAGAACTCGTGACTGAGGTACGTGAGAGGTAAGTTCATCAGCAAGGATGTCAATCTAGGGGAGAGCTTGCCGCATATATGAGTACCCCTCCTAGCCGTCACATCGGAGAATATTACCTCATAGGATTCCACTATGTCTTCCTCTGTGTAGCTGAAAAGTATCCTCTTCCCGACCAAAAGGCCCATTACTGGCTCATCAACAAATATGTAGCCAAATCCCTTCGAATCCATTTCCCTAGATATGTTGGCTACGTACGGTACGAAGAAATCGAATAGCATCCTCTTATTGGCCAGCAAGGAGTTGAATATTCCTCCTTCGCCTATTTCAACCCTGCTGGCTAGGGTAAAAGGCCCTGTTATTGGAAGTCTAACTTTAGAGAGGTTGAAGCCAGCTTCTTTGGCTACCTCTAGGAACCATTCGACTTCTTCTATTCTAATCCGAGGTTCTCCCCTCAGATCAATTGGCCTATACTTGCCGCCTCCTATGGGCTCCAGGTATCCCATCTCAGCAAGGGGCTCGAGATACATATCTGTGAAGGGCCTGAGTTGAGGTACAGGGGGTACCGATATTCCCGCATCTAATGTATCTAGGAAGGCCCTCTTCAGATTGTCGAAGGAGTGATCTAGGGGATAGCTGCCCACATGGGATGTATCCATTTCGATACCCATTCTAGAAGACCCTCGGAGAAATAAGCATTAGCGCTGATCCAAAGGATATTCAAGAGAATAGTCAGCTCAGTCGTCAGACTGGAGAATATGCAGTGTTATGCTTAGGGCTATTTTACCTAGAATGCACTCAAAGCTCTTAATTATTATGCTCCAGCAACTGCAGATGATGGTAGATTCAGAAACAAAGCTAACATGCCTCATAGGCCATCCAGTTTCCCATTCCATTTCTCCAATAATACACAACGCTTCCTACAGAAGCTTGGGATTGAATTACATCTACCTGGCTTTTGATGTAACTGACCTGCTAAAGGCAATTAACGGTCTAAAAGAGCTAGGTGCTGTTGGTTGCAATGTAACCATACCTCACAAGGAAGCGGCTTACACCTTAATGGAATGGCTGAGTGATAGCGCTAAGCAGACAGGTGCAGTAAATACTGTGAAGTTCGATAACGGCTTCCTAGGATACAACACCGATGTAAGTGGTGTACTCTATAGCTTGGAACTACTTGGCGAAGGACATTTCGATAGGGCCCTCCTCCTAGGTGCCGGAGGGGCAGCGAGATCGGTTCTAGTTGGTATTGCAGGGAGGGTTGGGAAGGTATATGTGACTTCTAGGAGAATTGAGAGGGCTAGGAACATCTTAAACTTGGGCAGGAGGATGGGTTTGGATGTCGAGGCTATCAGCTGGGAGGAGAGAGGCAAGTATCTTGTGAAATCGGATCTTCTAATTAATGCGACACCGCTTGGAACTCTGAATGAGGGCATTCCGGTCGATCCAAAATTACTTGAACCTGATTGCTATGTTCTTGACTTAGTATATAATCCTCCTGAAACGAGATTGGTTAGGGAAGCTATTGAGAGGGGATGTAGAGCCATAGGAGGAATTCCTATGCTAATTAAACAGGCCTCCGAGGCTGAGAGGATATGGTTCGGTGTCAATCCAAATGAGGAGGTTATGTTGAGAGCTGCAATGAACTACTTCGGTGAGATAAGTGAGGGTGAGGGTCAGGGTTAATGGTGGGATCACGATAGTCAATGCAATAGCTAGCTGGAAGGGAGCTGCTCTTGGAATAGACTACGAGGTTTCAGCGGTGGCAGAGATGTCGAGCGGCCTCTATGTGAAGCCAGATGATCCTCTAGTTAGGGAGGCTGCCTTACTGGCCCTCAAGGCCGTCGGGGGTAGAGGAGCTCATGTAGAGGTCGCTTCCGAGATACCGGTAGGTTGGGGCCTGAAGAGCAGCAGCGCTGTGGCTAACGCTACGACCCTGGCGGTCATGTCCCTTTATGGAGAAGCAGATCTAATTAAGGCCCTGAAGATCTCTGTAAGGGCTGCTAGGATATCTGGGGTTACCATAACAGGAGCCCTAGATGATGCCGCTGCTTCCATGCTCGGGGGCTTCGTTATGACGGATAACTCGAGGGATGAGATCCTCATGAGGGCACCGCTAGAGGAGAGAAACGTTGTTATATTGCTGCCCGATAGAGAGGAAGCTATGTTAACGAAAGAAGTTGATTTAAGTGCAATAAAGCCCTTAAGCAGGGTTATTGAGTCCATATTCGACATTCTGCCTAGGAGGATGTGGGAGGTCATGACCATCAACGGGATCCTCTACTCCTTGATGTTGGGATATGATCCGAGCCCTGCTCTGGATGCTGTGAGGCTAGGTGCTTTAGGGGCAGGTCTCTCCGGTACTGGTCCCGCAATAGCTGCCGTCTGCGACGATTGTAAGGATATAATGGCAGAGTGGTCTTCTCTAGGCCGTGTTACGGTAAAGAAAATAACAAATGCTCATGCTCATGTGGAGATCGAATAGTTGAGCTTCCTTTACAGCCTAAAAACTGCTGGTTGATCCTCTGAATAATCTTAAGTAGGATACATCAAATCAATATTGAGGCTTTAGATCATCCCATCTCATTAGATTAACCGTTTGTTTTACGAAATCCGGAAGGAGTTTAAAATACGTACGCTTAGCGTATCTCTCATCTGCAAGAAGAAATATTCCCTCGTCTTCCTCTGATCTTATAACTCTTCCAAGGGCCTGCGAAGCTCTCCTTAATGCTGGAACCGTGTAGGCTAGATACCTTCCCCTCCTCCTCCCGTAAATTCTCTGGTTATATTCTATGAAGAGCCTGGTTTTCGTCGTGAGGCGATCAAATGGTATACCTAGTAGCATGACTCCCTCCAATTCCTCGCCTGGGAAATCGGCTCCTTCTGCAAACCTACCGCTGGATGTAGCTACTAGTAATCCCGTCTTACTTCGCTTAGGTAATGACTTAAACTCATTAAGCATCCTGCTGGCTTCATCTCCGGGCATATCCTTCCTTTCGATGAAGAGGTAGCGGTCATGCTTCTCTGCAAGTTCCTCTATTCCGGGTAAAACCTCGTCTTGAATTCGATAGCTTGCGGTGAATATTGCTAGATTCCTAGGGAGAGATAAAAAGGCATCGATGACCCTGAGGTACCTCCTTACCATCTCCTGTGATAGCATCTCTCCCTTCGTGCTTACTCCCTCTACTATTATGCTCCTAATTCTCTCTGGATCTGCCATTGATGGGACACTCATCTTAGCGCAATTCTCAACGCCCGCTGTCTCGGCAAAGGCATCTATGGGCTCAAGGGTTCCTGACATGAATACGACGGAGTAGAAATCCTCCCAGATGGAGGCCAATAGATCCCTAGTACGCATGTCCCATACTTCAAGCTTCACACTTCTCTCTTCTCTAGAGTAGAGATATGCTACTCCTTCCTCTTCCTTCTTCTCCAAAGCAGCTACTAAGAAATCACCTAGGGAATTCAAGTATGAACGTGGCTCCTTACCTCTAGCAATTTGATCCCTGTAGATGTCATTAGCAAGCTTGTAAATGGATCTTATATCCTCTGGGATAAAGCCCGTAGTAGATAAAAGCTCGTCTAAATCGAAGGTGCCATCTTCCGATGTGGCTATCCTCAGCATGAAGCTAGATAACTGGCTTATCTTTTCCCTTAGCCCATACTCGTCATCCGGATCATATTTCTCCGCTTCTTTAAGTGACCTATCAACCGTGACGGAGGTGATCGATTTACTGTTCATTTCCATTGCCGCTTTATTGATATTATGGGCCTCATCGACGACTAGAATAGATTCCCGAAAGGGAACTTTTCTCCTCACAACCCATCCAAGTGGCGAGAGTATGTAGTTATAACTCAAGGAAATGACATGAGAATACTCTAGTAGGGCTATTTGAAGGAAGTATGGGCAAACCTTCATCTTTCTCGCGGCTTCAAATATTTCTGAGAAGGTAAATGGCTTTGGGGGGATTGGTAGATCCTTCATTCTCTTCAGGTTACGATAATAGGGACACTTATCTCTCCTCATCCTGCAGAGGGTCCCGACTCCCTCATAGCTGGTGATCCCCATTTCCCTAGCGAGGGGACACATATCCCTCTTCCCCCTGAAAGAGAGACCGAAAACTGGTTTAGTCTCTCTAATTAGTTTAAGTTCTTCTATTGGCCTATCCGTTTCATTTCCAGTCCTGACAGCCCATATAATAGCCCCATCCATCTCCTCTATTATCGGGAGTAGGGCAGCAAGGATTACGGGCGTCTTCCCGAATCCGGTTGGGGCATGGAGGCAGAACCTCCTGCCCTCCTCCACAGCTGTCCTTATGGAGTCTATGGTTTCTCTCTGGAATCTACGCGGCTCATAGGGGAAATACTCTAAAGTATCTTCACGAGGCATTAGTTTTACCTCCATTTCTTAGGTGAGAGGACTTTATATCTTATCTGTACACAGCTTAGGCGTCTTAGGGATCAGTAGCAGCATTCTTGAAGTCTCTTGCTATTCCCCTGAGATCCCCCACTTCCTTCATCTAGGCCTCAAAAACGCTATTTGGATCTATTGAGACGTGTGCGTGGACTAGAATTTTTCGGATACCTATTCTCCTGTAAGTGTTTACTCTCTCGGGAGGTATGCGCGCCATCGGAAGGCTCGTGGACCCTGGAGGATTGAACATTATCAGTAAAAGAATGAAAAGGAAGTAAAGAATATTAAAATTGTTATAATATTTCTTGGATTTATGAATCGTTAATCCACCGAATATCGCCATACTCCTCTAAGGTTTATTGGTTTTTGAGGAACGTCGGGAAGTTCTATTAGATAAGGAATAAGTCAGTCGTATTTCCATCAAGAGCAATATCTAAAGTAATTCATTTATACTAAGAAGTCCTAGGATCCCCACACTACCTAATGCTCAGTTTTGAGTCTCTACGATATGGCTAATGGTGCGATAGAGGGGGAACATTTCTGCATCTTCCTTCATTGTAGAGATCTAAAGGGAGTTCAAGCATCCCCTATCTGGTTAGAACTTATTAACAAGTCTTCTTGGATTATCCGTGATGAGGAAATACCTGATCACAAAGGGCATCGAAGTGTTCCCCTATGGCGTCATGGTGAATCGCACTCTGGTAGTGGCGGATCTGCACTTAGGTTATGAGGACGCACTGAGGGAGAGGGGAGTTGAGCTTCCCTACGAGCAATATCCATGGATAAAGAGGGAGATCTTGAGCTACATTGAGGAGAGGGATCCGGAAACTGTGGTTCTTAACGGCGATATAAAACATGAGTTCGGGGGAGCCCTCAGTCAAGAGTGGAGGGAAGTCTTAGATCTGATAAGGACATTGAGGGAGGAAGGTGTGAGGATTGAGGTAGTTAGGGGGAACCACGATAATTACCTCATTCCCATCCTGCTCAAGGAAGGAATTAGGATAAGAGATCCCTACTTCATTTCAGAGGGGGTTATGTACTTTCATGGCCATAAGGATCTCCTATCAGTTCCCAAAGATATAGAACTCATTATAATGGGCCATGAGCATCCGGCAATTAGTTTGAGGGATGATATCGGTGGATCGCATAAGTTCAAGGTCTTTCTAGAGGGAGAATATTTAGGAACTAAAGTCCTTGTGCTTCCCTCTCTCTCACCCCTTGCCCCTGGCACGGACATTATTATGGCTAGGAAGGAGGACCTACTTTCCCCCCTCTTAAGGAGTGCAGATTTAGACAAGTTTATCGTTTATATCGCAGATGAGGAGGTTGGAATAGAGAAGCTGGGACCACTGGGTATAGTCAAGAGAGCTGCAAAGGTGCTTTAAATGGATAAATGTGCGATTTTCGATATAGATAATACAATTTTTGATGCTAGGGAGAGGTATTGGGTAACCATAAGGAAGTTTGGTGTTCTTTCTCCTAAAGAGCTCCCCTATGAGCTGCAGAAAGAGTTTTGGAAGAGTTTCATGGATCCTTCTTTGTTTCCCTTGGATAAGCCAGTTTCGAGAGCAATAGAGATGGTGTTAGATGCGAAGAGGAGAGGTCTGAGGATCATTCTAGTAACTGGAAGATATGAGTGGCTGAGGAGGGAGACTGCTTCGCAGTTAATGTCAGCGGGAGTTCCCTTCGATGAACTATTGATGAGACCCAGTGATAATTATCAGGAGGATAGAGATCTGAAGCCCTTTCTGGTGAGAGGTCTGAGGTGCGAGGTGGTAGAATACCATGATGACAACCTAGATACCCTGCTCGAAGTAAGGAAGATATTCCCTAAGGCGATATTGTTCCTGCATAGACCTGATGGAACCTTTGACATAATCTCCTAACTAACCTATCGGCCTAGCCGAGCTGACCTACCCGATCCAGCTATATTAATAGACCAAATAGGAATTAAACTTCATTAAGTTTACTAAGCCCTTAGTAGAGGATGGGAGAGCTCTGGCCATACCTCTCCTATCTTTCTTATCCTATCGCTTCAGGTAAAAATTTAGATCTAACACTGCCATTTACAGGTTATGAAAGTATTTAGGACAAGGTCCATCCTATGGATCGCCTTTCTATCAGTAGCTGCTTTATCTCTAGTGGCCTGTCCAGTTAAATTATAGGAGGGGATCTCCTATGCTTCCAGCTGGGGATTGCCGATTACTTTCGGAATATCTGCCTTCCTAATATCACTCAGGCTTAGATCTGCTAATGTAGATACGTTGAAGCCGCTTGCCGTGTTTATAGTGACTTTCAGCTCTCCTTGGGCCATTATCCTGACAGCATTTACCTCGATTACAGGCAGTTTAAAATCGTATTACGAATTTATGGGAAATAATTATCTTATAATGCCCTTTTCTTGGATTTTTTATTTAATTTTATCTTCCTATGCGATAGCATTCAGGCCTACTAGCAACAGGGACTTTTTCCCCTCGCTCTACATGACCATATCGGCTGGGATCCTATCCCTGCTCCCCATTAGTTCCATGGAATGCTTACTTTGTATAATACCAGCTGTCTTAATCTCAACTGGCTGGCTTGGACTTGTAATAGATTTGAAAGGGATTAATCGGATGAGCCATGCTTTAGATAATTAATTGGTTCTCCGCTCTGCCCGCATTTTAGAGGTGACATCAAGATTTTCAGTCGATCATCTTATGCTTCATGGTTGACATGATAGCAAGGGCCCTCAGAGAGTATACGAAAGAGGAAGTGCTAGAGGTCCTCCATCCAGCAGTAGCCATGTGGTTTGACTCGAAGTTCTCCACTCTCAGTCCTCCTCAGAGATATGCTATCATACCCATACATGAGGGAAGGAACGTACTCGTTACGAGCCCTACTGGCACGGGTAAGACCCTAACGGCATTTCTCTCCATAATAAGCGAATTGCTCGAGATGGGTGAGAGGGGCGATCTGGAGGACTCGATCTATGCCCTCTATGTATCTCCTCTGAGGGCCCTTAACAATGATATATACAGAAATTTGGAAGTTCCCTTGAGGGAAATAAGGGAATTTTCACCTGATTTGCCGGAAATAAGGCATTCTGTTAGAACAGGGGATACTCCAACTAGTGAAAGAGCTAAGCAGCTAAAGAAGCCGCCTCACATACTAATAACTACCCCTGAGACTTTAGGTATAATACTCACGGCACCTAAGTTTAAAGAAAAGCTGAGAACAGTTAAATGGGTTATAGTAGACGAGATACATAGCTTGGTGGAAAATAAGCGTGGTACCCACCTTTCTATCTCGCTGGAGAGACTGAGGTGGTTGGTTGGAAGGGACTTCATCAGGATCGGACTATCTGCTACGATCAATCCGCTAGACGAAGTCGCTAAATTCCTCGTCGGGTTTGAGGGAGGAAGACCTAGGGATTGCCTAATAGTCGAGACCAACTGGGCTAAGTCTTTAGATTTAGCCCTTTTATCCCCTGTAGAGGACCTTGTGAATACGCCAAGCGAGGTAGTTTCGGAGAAGATGTATGAGCTTATCTCAGAGCTGATAAGGAAGCATACAACGACTCTCATATTCACTAATACAAGAAGCGGGACCGAGAGGGTCGTCTTTCACCTGAAGAAAGTATTAAAAGACAGTGTGGAAGGAGTAGATGAGAAGATAGCCGCTCATCACAGCTCCCTCTCGAGATTAGTCAGAAAGGATGTGGAGGAAAGGCTGAAGAGAGGAGAGCTAAAGGCGATAGTGAGCTCAACTAGTTTAGAGCTTGGCATAGATATAGGTTACATAGATCTGGTCATACAAATAGGGAGCCCCAAGTCAGTGACTAGAGCACTTCAGAGGATAGGAAGGGCGGGGCACAGGCTTCATGATGTATCTAAGGGTAGATTCATAGTAGTTGACAGAGATGATTCCGTGGAAGTGGCTGTCATGCTAAGGGAGGCTTTACACGGTAGATTGGATAAGGTTCATATCCCGAGGAATCCCCTCGATGTTCTAGCCCAGCACATAGTTGGAATGGCTGTAGAGAGAAAATGGAAAGTTAAAGATGCTTATAAGTTGATTACTTCCGCCTACCCTTACGCAGATCTAAGCCTAGAAGACTTCAAATCAGTCCTCCGCTATCTCTCCGGTGAATATACGCAGTTAGAGGGCAGAAAAGTTTATGGAAAGATCTGGTACGATCCCAGTGATGAGACGTTCGGAAGGCGGGGGAAGTATGCCCGTGTAATATATGCTACTAATATAGGAACGATACCAGATGAAGTAGCAGTGAGGGTATATACTAAGGATGGGAAATACGTAGGGAATCTGGAGGAGGACTTCCTAGAGAGATTGATGCCCGGAGATAGGTTCATTTTAGGCGGCAAGGTATACGAGTTCATTTCAAGCAGGGGACTGAAGGTCAAGGTTAAACCGGCTTTCGATCAAAAGCCCACTGTCCCGGCATGGTTCTCTGAGATGCTCCCCCTGAGCTACGAGTTAGCTATTGAGATAGGCATGTTCAGGAGGAAAGTCTTCCAGATGCTTGAGGAAGGGATCGAAGGAGAGGATCTTGTGAAAACCATTATGGAGATGAGCAATGCTAATGAAATGGCTGCAACCGCGATATATAACTATCTGAGACAGCAATACCTCTATCTCAAATCACTAGGCGTTGATTTAGAGGATATGCCATCGCATCGGGTTATATTGGTAGAAAGCTATAAGGACGAGAATGGGCGAATTTACCAGATAACCCATTCTCTCTATGGAAGAAGGACGAACGATGCTCTTTCAAGGGCTTTAGCTTATATATCAGGTAAAAAGGTCAGGAGAAACTTAGGAATAGTTGTAAAGGATACAGGTTTCGCGATAATTTATCCGAGAGGGATAAAGCCTGCAGCGATTTTAAGCGATTTAGTCGGACTAGACCTTAAAAGTACTTTAAGAGAGGCATTGGCGAAGACAGAACTCCTCAGAAGGAGGTTCAGGCATGTGGCTGCCAGAGGGTTAATGATCCTTAGGAACTATAAGGGACACGAGATTAGCGTTAATAAGCAGCAGATAAGCGCTCAGAGTCTCCTAAAGATAGTGGAGAAGATTGAGGGATTTCCTCTCCTTAAGGAAGCCTATAGGGAGATTATGGAGGACTATATGGATGTGAAGAGGGCTGAGGAGGTAATCAGGGGCATTAGTATGGGAGAGATCAGGGTGGTGGATATAGGCTTAGTTAGGGTACCTACTCCCTTCGCCCACAACATTGTCTTAGAGGGATTAAGCGACCTAATATTCATGGAGGATAAAATGAGTGCATTAAGAAGGTTTCAAGGAGAAATAGAGAAGATAATAAGCCAAATGAGAGAAAACAATTCTAGCTAGTATTCACTTAATGAATCTTGATGCTTAGATTTTCACAGCCCGTGAAAGCCTCAGGTAATGGTAATCATTGTATCAAGTATTGGAGTAAGAGAACTCCTAAGAGGAGGGAATGCCCCTTATGAAGGGATCTATCGGGTCTTACTCAGATTGCATTGAATTTTATATAATTAACCCTTTGCCTATTTCTCTTTCATCTCATACAGGCTAATGTATTATTAGATTAGATATGATGGACGAACGAATGTTTTTATCATTCCAGCTAGGTAATGCGAGGTACTTATGTTCTTAGGAGCTATAGGTAGATTCCTCATAACGATAATAGTAAGCGCTATTGTAATATGGATAGCCCAGAAGGTTGTTTTACCTGCCAGCAAGGAAAAGTCCTTCCTTTCAGTAACGGCATTGGCCTTAATATGGGCTATAGTAGATAGTATCCTAAGTGCAATATTCTCCTTTATTCATTTTGGCATTCTAGGGACCCTAATAACGTTACTCTCTTGGATCTGGATACTTAAAGTATGGTTTGATATAGGATGGATTAAAGCGATCCTCGTATCTTTCATAGCGTGGGTAATATCAATTATATTGGGCCTACTATGGGGCTTGGTGAGGCTGATCGCTTGATAGTCTAAGCAAGCTCTCTAGCATCTCAAAAGCTTTATCTATCTCTCTGGGAGCTATGGAGAATCCTTCAAAAACTATGCTCTTCAGATCATCCAAGGGTGTCTCATCGAAGTATATGTTCGCTATCTCTACCCCCTTGAGATCCACTACCTCTCTGGGATCCCTCTTTTCAATTGTATATTCTCCTTCATGAAGTTTTAATATTCCGGGAACAGCAATTACGCTTACTGATTTAGCTAGCGGATATGTCCCGGCTTTGTTTATCAGATAGCTGCGTGTTACCATATCAGCACCTACAAGTCCAACTGCCCCGTGCTTCCTCGCGTACCAAGGAAGTAGCGCGTCTATTACTAAAGTAACGGAAAATCCTTCATCTCTGAGCATCTTAGCTGTTTCTATGCCCTCTAATCCTGGACGTGATTCGCTCACAACGACCTCACTAACATCGGATCTCCTCAGACAGTTGATTACGGAAGAACTCCTGCTTAAAGTTGCAATTCTCTCTACCCCCATATCAGATAGGAGATCGGAGCACGTCTTGGCCAGTTCCTCCTTGGATCTCTTATAAAAGTTCCTTAGTTTACCTAAGGAACCGGAGCATGCGGCCTTCTTCAGATGCTCGAGAACTGACATCTCTGGATGGGCTCTCAGCAGCTTGCTGGCATCTAAACATGGATCACTGCTCCTAATCAGGATGTCTAGAGCGTCCTCGAATATTTCAAGCGAGCCCCTACTTTTATCCTTTATGAGGGAGTCAATGCTCGTAGGCTGGGCCCTCCTCGAATGTATACTTAACAGTTCTGAAATTCTTCCTGAGGTCCTCGACCTCCTTCGCCACCTTGCTAGGATCTTCTCTATCCAATAAAACCTTCCTATATAGCTTAGCTACGAGTCTCATCTCTTCCTCTTTCATTCCCAGCCTAGTGAGTTCCGATACACCCAGTCTAAGTCCACCTGGATCCTTAAAGCTCCTTCCTCTCTTTATATCCCACGGCAAGAGATTTCTGTTCACGATGATATTGGCCTGTTCAAGTAATTTTTCGCATTTATATCCTCCACCTATCCCATCGACATCAAGTAGGACCTGATGGCTTTCGGTGAAGCCCAAATGCTCGGCCACTACCTTAAAGCCTTCATCATGCAGGGCATAAGCTAGGGCCTTTGCATTGTTCACCACATCTCTAGCATACTCTTTGCCAAAGTTAAGGACTTCGGATGCTGCTATAGCTAGGGCAGCTACAGCGTGTAGATGATGATTGCTAAGAAGTCCCGGGAAGTTGGCTTTCTTTATCAATTCAAATCTCTCCTCATCATTTGTCACGACGGCACCATGTTGAGGACCGAAGAACGTCTTATGCGTGCTGAAGGTCATTGTATCAGCCCCCTCTTCCAAGGGATGCTGGAACTGGCCTCCTGCGATGAGACCAGCCACGTGCGCTGCATCATAATTAACGAGAGCTCCAATAGATCTTGCAGCCTCAACTATTTCCTTAACGGGCTGTGGAAAGAGTATTACGCTGCCGCCAAGCATTATCAGCTTGGGATTGTATTTCTCCATTCTCTTAACGGTTTTGTCCACATCCACATTCATGTTCTCGTCGTCAAACGCTATATACTTGACATCGAGTCCTCTAACCGCTCCAGCCGTTCCTCCGATGAATTGGCCCTTTGACCCTGTTAGGGGCCCCATACTTATGTGTCCTCCCTTGGTTATTGGAAGAGCCATTACAACATCTCCTGGCTGAGTTAAGGCCGTGTAAACGGATAGATTAGCCACTACACCGCTGATAGGTCTAACATCAGCGAATCTCACGTGATATATCTCCTTTATGAGATCCATGGCTAGGGACTCAACCTTATCTATATACTTGGTTCCAGCGTATACCCTCTCTCCCACCCATCCTTCCGCATATCTGTGACCGAAATCACTTGCCATAGCCCTCCTAACAGCTGGACTAGAGACATTCTCGCTGGCTATCATAGGGAGAGACGAATCAAACCACCTATGATGCTCCTCTATCGAGGAGAGAACCTCGTTGTAAGCGCTCCGGGGATCCAAAATACACACCCAATGAGGGATGAAGGGAGAAGTTATAACTGTAAGCGAACTTGAGTTACGATGCTCGAGGAATATATGCTCAAGTGCATCCAATGTGGTTATGAGCTTGAAGCCGATCCTTGGGTGATCTCTTGTCCCAAATGTGGTGGCCTCCTATCTTCAGAAATAAAAAGGAGACCTTTAGCGATTTCATGGTCCCTCTTTCGAACTAGGAGATTGGGTGTATGGAGATATAGGGAGCTCTTACCTCGAGTGAGAGAGGTAGTTACCCTAGGGGAAGGTGGTACTCCTTTAGTGAAGATCGGTGAGAGATTATGGGTCAAGTTCGAGGGAGCCAATCCTACAGGCAGTTTTAAGGATAGGGGTATGACCGTTGCCATCTCAGTAGCCAAGGGAAGTGGCGTTAAGAACGTCATATGCGCTTCCACCGGGAATACTGCTGCATCGATGTCTGCTTACGCGTCAAGAGCGGGAATGAGGAGCTTCGTTGTGCTTCCAAAGGGAAATGTTGCGAGGGGGAAGCTCGCACAGGCAGCCCTTCATGGTGCTATAATAATAGAGATAGATGGTCCATTTGATTTGGCCTTAGATGCCGTTAAGGAGATAGCTGGCCCTGAAACTGGGCTATACCTATTGAACTCACTTAATCCTTGGAGAATAGAGGGGCAGAAGACCCTAGCCTACGAAATTATAGATGAGATAGGCGTACCAGACTGGGTCGTACTTCCTGTAGGGAATGCTGGTAACATATCAGCTATATGGAAGGGCTTCTCAGAGATGAAGAGATTCGGGTTATCTAAGAGGTTGCCTAGGCTCGCTGGCATACAAGCGGAAGGAGCCTCTCCAATAGCAAAGGCATTCAAGGAGGGAAGAGATGTTCCTCTATTCACGGATGATCCTGAAACAGTTGCAACTGCAATAAGGATAGGGAGACCAGTTAACTGGGCTAAGGCATTTAGGGCATTGAAGGAGAGCAGTGGGGTTACCGAAATAGTAAGCGATCAGGAGATAATTGATGCACAGAGGAAATTGGGTAGGATGGGATTGGGTGTAGAACCAGCCTCTGCTTCGTCTTACGCTGGTTACCTCCGGTTACTGGAGGATGGTGTAATAGAGAGGGAGGATAGGGTAGTTTTAGTTGCTACTGGTCATGCTCTGAAGGATCCTGATTCTTCACCCTCAGTGAGACCCATAAGTGCCCTAAACCCAAGAGATGCTATAGATAAGATAAGGAGGATCCTTAATGAAGGTTAGAGCTTGGAGCACAAGTGCCAATCTGGGTCCCGGCTTCGATGTAATGGGAATAGCCCTCAAGGCCTTTAAAGATGTAGTAGAGGTGGAGCTAGGAGGGGGAGGTCCCGATGCCCTAGTTACAAGGGTTAATGGGCCATACTCATCCTCAGTACCCATAGGTAGGGATAATGTCGCTGCTTTCGCAGCGAAAGCTGCGTTAATGATGGCGGAACAGAAATTAACAGCTAAAATAAAACTATGGAAGGGAGTCCCACCGAGGAGGGGATTGGGAAGCAGTGGTGCTTCTTCGGCAGCCGTTGTTAAGGCGATAAATCTGATACTTGGAGATGTGCTAAGCGAGGAGGAGATGATAAAAGCTGCTGCTGAGGGAGAGAGAGCAGCAGCCGGTCATCCTCACCCAGATAATGTTGCTCCCTCCCTATTAGGTGGTCTTGTCATAATAGGAGAAAGGATTGTAAAGATAGAGCCTTCGGTCAAATTCGTACTTGCAATTCCTTGGATAGATATTCCAGATAGGAAAACTGAGGCCATGAGATCTATTCTCCCGAGAAAGGTGGGGATGGGGGATTTTGTAGCTAATTCGGCTGCTCTTGCAATGCTGGTTTTAGGAATGACAACTGGTGATTTGGAGATAGCCGGTAAGGGTATGTCATCTTCTATGGTAGATAAACTGAGATCTAAGATGATTCCTGGTTTCAAAGAGGTTAAAGAAGCAGCACTAAGAGCTGGAGCCCTAGGTTCGTCTATAAGTGGAGCTGGACCCAGTATGCTCTTCCTATGTGACGAGTGTGAACCTGCTTTAGCTGCTATTAGAAGGGCTTATATCTCGATAGGTATACCAGCTAGTGTGATGGTCGTAGAGCCTGCAGAAGGAGCTGCAGGGGAGAGGTGAAAGGGAAGGTGCATAGATAATGGAAGAGTTTATAGGACTGGCCCTGCTGCTAGTTGACTTGACCCTTCTCATAGCAACCATAATCCTCCTCTATCTCAGTAGACATGAGGTAGAGGGCAGGAGGAAACTAGTCGAGCATCTCATAGAAGCTACTAGGGTTCTAACTAGAACCCAGTACTTTCACTTCGTATTAGAGGCTATGAGAAGTGCTAGAAAGAGTATATTCGGTTCCATCACTGGAGCCAAGCCAAGGGGATCTCTGGAGTTCTTCGAGAAGATAGTCGATGAGATAAGGCATGCTGCATCTAGAGGTGTTAAGATTAGGTATCTAATACCTGAGGGGAGGGGGCGCCTTTACGTCGGTTACAGATATACTGAAGCAGGAGCGGAAGTCAGATATCATGGAGGTCTAGTCGTTTACGACCTAAGGCACATGGTCGTGGATGATAGGGTTGTGGTGATGGGATTCCCCGAGAAGATAGGTGCTGAGCAGCCTACTAGAACGGGGATAAGGATAGAGTCGGAAAGCCTAGCCAAGATCTTTAAGGAGAGGTTTGAGAAGCTCTGGAAAGAAGCTATACCATATGAGGAATATCTAGAAGGGATTATTTCCGGCATAAAGAGGGCAAATCCGGAAATATCTCCTGATTTAGTGGCTAAGCAGCTTGATCTTCCTATTGACGAGGTAAATAGAGCTTGGAATTCCCAAAAGATGGGAAGCGTCGTTAGAGGGAATTGACCTCCTCATATCACTTCTCTCTAATACTTGGTTGCCTCATTCCAGCTTCATTTCTCCCTTCTCGCAAATCTTATGGTCGTTTTCGCTTTCCTCCCTTATAAGCAAGGCGAATAGAAAGTCATAGGTTGAGTAAAGGAGGACGAAGGCGGAGATGGGATACTCTAGATATATATCTAGGAGCGCACCTCCCGCTAATGAGGAAAAGGCTCTTGGTCCAATAAGAGAGATGTTGTAAAGGGAATTAGCTGTTCCTCTCTCGTCTATCGGTGCGTTTTCCATAAACAAAGCCCATATGAGAGGAGCTGGCGCATAGGATCCAATAGCTTGGAGAATTAGTATAACAGATGCCACTAAGAAATTTCCAGTAAAGGGAAGGAGGGCCATTAATACAGCGGTCATCCCTTGAGATATAACTATGAATCTCACCGTTCCAATTAGCTTAGATAGGGGCGGAGCTATTAAGTAGCTAAATGAGGATATTAGATATATTAAAGTAAGGACGGTCCCTACCGGACCTGACTCAACTCCGTACTTCCTTCCTAGGTAATAGCTAGTTAGTGGGTAGAAGAAACCCGTTGCGAGGCTTGATATGGATAAGAGTATCGTTAGGTTCCTCACTACCGGATTCTTGAGCGGTCTAGCTACTTCCTTCCACCCGACATGGCCGACTTCAGTAGTTCCTTCCCTCTTTCTCTCCCTTATTAATAAGAAGAGAGGAATCGCTAATAGCGTAGCTAGGAAGGAGAGGGTAATCATGAATCTATAAGCCTGCGGATATCCCATTCTGGGGGAGTACGTTACCATGAGTTCAGGTATCCAGCCCATCAGGCTGCCAGTAGAGAAGCTAATGCTATACAGGAACATTTGAATACTAGAGGCTTCCTTTATTCTGCTCTCAGCAAGGTCTGCTAGCCATGACTGGAATGCTGGAAGAGCTAAAGATGAGAATCCACCTAGAATCCCGCTCAGAATTATAGATACGATATTAAGGCCCCAGAATACGACTATTCCAATGGAGAGAGCAGAGAGCGTATATCCCAGGAGCACTGGCCTCTTCCTGCCTATCCTATCTGCTAACATTCCGGCTGGCAGGAAAACTAGTGTCATTATAATTCCTTCCAAGCAGCTATAAAGCCCTAAATAGCTACTTTGAATTCTTTTTACTTCAAAATAAAGCCCCCATACAGAGTAGAAGAGACCTCCAGATAATCCTGTAGGTATGCTTGTGATTAGCAAGAGCTTCAAGTCCTTCTCTAGGCCTCTCATTCCGTCAATCATTTCAGATAATGGTAAGATTTAAGTTTAATTAAAAATAGTTTCCCTTCTTCTTTATCATGATATCATATAAATTGAAAAAAACGAATTTTGTAGATATAAAAGATTATGGCGGATATATTATAGGTAGCATTATCACCTGAAAAATTAGAGGAATTTTGCTAGACTGCTCCACAAAGGTTAAATCGCTGGCATCCCCCCTAACTCGGGCCGGTAGTCTAGAGGCTATGACGCCGCCCTCACACGGCGGAGGTCGGGGGTTCGATTCCCCCCCGGCCCATTACCACGTTTCTAACGTAACTGCTACTATATCTCCATCCTTCAAGTTTAGTTTAACTCTTAGGCTTTCAGGGTGTATTACCTCAAGCACATCGTCGCCGTAATGCCTCCTGAGGGGAAAGATAGCATGGGCCCTTATTGAACCATTGAGCTCTATTGGAAGCACTTCCACATCTCCAAAGGTTCTTCCTGCTTCCACAAATCCTGGCACTACCTTTGGCCTTACCTTCCTCCTCCATTCCTTGACCTTGATAATGTCTTCTTCTTTCATTTTCAGATTCAGTGTCCCGGGAAATGGCACGTATCCCACTGTTTCCTTAAAGCCCATCACATACCCTGGACGAGACATGTAGTACGCCCCCTCTCTCATGCCTGAGAATACCTCAGCCATTAGAATCTCCTTATCCCATCTAACTCCCTCGGTCATCTCATATATTGTCCTGATTAATTCCAGAGACTTATGGGTAACCATTACATATTGAACTCTCTTAGCTATTATTGATTTTAGAAAGCCGAGATCTTCAGCTTTTGATATCCATCTAGAGATCGTGGCCCTAGAAGTATTAAGGTACTCGCATAGGTCAGAAGCTCTAACAGGTTTTCTAGATCCTCCGAGGAGGATTATAGCTAGTATAAGGTGAGAAGTGTAAGGATCCAATTCTTTAAACTCCCTACTCATTTCTTCTTACCTCTATAGACGCTTTCATCATGATAATCTCTGAGAGAGTCTTCTCTATGAGAGATCTAGATATATCCGCCTTTCTCCTCACAGGTAGGAAAGAATCAGGAAACACCATAGAGTTAAGGTTCTCATATATTTCGCTCATGTATGATGCTAATTCCTCCGCGTCTTTAACTCTCCTCTCTAGTAGGAGATGAAGTGCAACTCTCCTAAGTTCTCCCACTACATCTCCTATCCCTAGCACATATTCCTTAGGATGGACATCGAGCTCCTCATGACCAGGTATCTCCATTCCTCTCAGAAGCCTCGATAAGGCTATACCCTCTACAGCCTCCTGAAGGGGATCTGAGACTAGGGACCTTATAGAGCTATCTAGGTAGCCCAGTTGCTCTGAGCATCTCCTAAGGAAGTCGTTGATTTCTTCTATCACGGACTTCAGCTTCTTTTCTACATCACTTAATTCCTTCCCCTTCCTGGCTTTCGAGATCAAATCCCTACAAAGAGAGAGCCATTTTCTTGATAGCTTCATAGCCTCCTCTCTCATTGAGTTTAGACGTTCTAGCTCATCAAGAGCCTCATCCAACTGCTTACTTACCATTACGGGGGGAACCATTATTATCTAGAACATGGACTCAGAATTGATAAAGATGTTATCTACTGGGATCGTTAAGGTACCAGATCATGTGAGGAGGCTCATGGAGAAACAAGGCTATAAGATCGTCTTGAATCATTCAGCCATAAAACCGTGTCATTGGTTTAGAAAAGCCCTAATGGAGGGAAAGACTTGCTATAAGCACAAATTTTACGGAATACCATCATGGAGATGCCTCCAGATGACTCCAACGGCATCCTTCTGTAACCTACAATGCCTCTACTGTTGGAGGTTAAATGTAAGCGATGTTCCCCCTGAAGATAGATGGAAGGAGGTACCAGATGAGTCAGATAAGTGGGATGACCCTGAGGACATAGCTGAGGAGAGTATAAGGCTCCATAGGATGATGGTCCAAGGATACAGAGGGGTGAAGGTATTCAGAAGGGAATGGGTTTATGAAGCGGAAGAGCCGAAGCATGCGGCCATATCACTCACAGGAGAGCCTACTCTCTATCCATATATAGGCGGATTGGTGGACGCCTACTCTAAGAGGGGAATGACCACGTTCATAGTCACCAACGGAACTCTACCGGAGAGGTTGGAGAATATCGAGAGGGAACCCACACAGCTTTACGTTACTTTACCAGCTCCGAATGAGAAGCTATATATGGAGATAACTAGACCCCTATGGCCAGATGCATGGAGTAGAGTTAATAGGACTTTAGGTATCCTTCAATCTTTCTCATGTCCTACGGTAATGAGAATTCCCCTCATAAAGGGATTTAATATGAGCGATGAGATCATCAAGGAGTTCTCTTATATAGTGAGAAGGTCCATGCCGACTTATGTCGAGCCTAAGGCTTACATGTGGGTGGGATATTCAAGGAGGAGATTGAGGAGAGAAAACATGCCGAGTCATGAAGAAGTTAGGGAGTTCGCCCGCAAATTAGCTGACCTTACAGGATATAACATCATAGATGAGGCTCCTGAAAGCAGGATTGTACTTCTATCTAGGCTAGAAAAGGCCATAAGGTTCTATTAGGATGATTAGAGGGAAGAGGTGATTCTTTGAAGGTAAAGGACTTGATCATCCTGTTAGGGGGTCATGTGTTCAAGGGCATACTGAGTAGGGATTACTCCACGATATTGAGGATATCCAGTGTACTGAGAAAATTGAGAGATTTAGACATAAAAATGGCGATAGTGACTGGCGGTAGCGATACAGCGAGGATCTACATAGATGCCATTAGGAGCATGGGGGGAGATAACTACACTCAGGACTATGCTGGCATATTAGCTACTAGGCTGCACGCTATGGTGATCATGTCATCTCTCGGCTCTCTAGCCTACCCTAAGGTAGTTGAGAGCTATGAGGATGCAGCTATTGCTATAGCAATGAATAAGATACCTGTGGCTGGGGGGATGCAGCCAGGTCAGTCTACTGATGCTGTTGCTGCTCTTATGGCCGAGAAGTTGGGATTCTATTTCATCGCTAAGATGACAGGAGTAGACGGTGTATATGATAAGGACCCTAGGTTATATCCGGACGCTAAAAAGCTGGAAAATTTAACCTATGATGAGCTAGAAAAAATAGTAGCAAGTAAGCCTTATCATCCGGGTACCTATGAGCTTCTCGACGCATTGTCAATTAAAATCCTGAGAAGATCGTCTATTTCAACGATAATTTTAAGTGGAGATAAACCAGAGGCTTTACTCGATCTGATAGAAGGGAAGGATGTGGGAAGCGTTATAAGACCAGGGTGATCCTATGCTGAGATCGTCTAGGAGTTGGAGGAGAAAGGCTCCTTCCGTTAGAAGGAGGAGAAGAGGGCTACCTCCCGCTGTAAAGAGGGTACTTGTGGAGACAGTTTATGGGACGTTATTTGCTGTCTTTACATTTCCAGTGGCTCTATTCATAGCGGAGTTAGGAGTCTGGGTTATGATAGTATGGATGCAGCCTCAAGGTGTGATCTTAAATAACTTTTACTTAGTACTGGTTATGATACAGGCTCTATTTCTCTTGATACCCGCCTATAATAAGAAACCAGTTCGCCTTATAGTAGCAGCTTTGGTAGCATACATACTGTGGTCGGCTTTAGTTGGAATTGCGAATTTCCATCCAATTACCTCTCTCTTTGGAGAACTCCCGTACTAGGGGAATAGATAGATGGTGCTCCGGCCGGGATTTGAACCCGGGTCTGGGGCTCGAGAGGCCCCTATGCTTAACCGGGCTACACCACCGGAGCCCAATTCATGGGATGTATCTGAGGAATATAAACGTTTCCCGGAGAGAGGACATCTTGGTGGTATAGTCGTTGTAATAGGGGCTCCTGGTTCTGGCAAGACCACGATAGCTAGGAAACTGGCATCGAATATCGGATGCAGCTATCTAAATGTTGGGTCGCTAGCTAGAGAGAGGGGATACATTTTAGGAATTGATAGGGAGAGAGATTCCCTCATTCTAGATGAGGAATTGATTGTAGATGAAATAAGGAGATTAGCCCATGAAAAGTGCCTGGTCGTCGAAACTATCGCCCCAAATACAATACCAAGAGAATTAGTGAGGGCTGTTATAGTAGTTAGATGCAGACCCTCAGTTCTTTTAGAGAGATTGAAATCGAGAAAGTATTCCCTAAGTAAGATAAGGGAGAACATAGAGTATGAAGCTATAGATGGACCCGTTTATGATGCTTTATTGATAGCCGATAGGGAGAGAATAGTGGAGGTAGATGGCTGCGATAAGGAGGTAGAAAATGAAATTGAGGTTATTTTAGATCTTTTAAGGGGGAAAATTACTGGGAGAATAGGGAAGTTCAATTGGTCCAAGGATTTCATGGAGATACTTGACGCTCTGTCTCAAGATGGCCAATAGAATGGGGTATATCTTAAGATCCTCTCCATGGCCTTCGTATCAATAGATCTTTCCTCAACAGGAGATACCATCGCCCTATATACTGAGTTTGGAGTTATCATCAGGCATTCCCCTTGAGAAAGCGAGGTTACAGTATTAAGGAGTTTCTTCTCTCCTATAATGGATCTAAGTGCCCTCAAATCAGAAGGCGATTCCACCCTGTGGAATATTTTCGTTCCTGTATTCCTCACTACACCTTCCGGTATATCTGCCAGGCTCTGTGCTATTAGTATGAGAGAAACTCCGAACTTTCTGAGTTCCGAGAACAGCCTATCTACTATGTCCATTCCAGTAATATCGTTATAGTGAGGTATAAGCTTCTCAGCCTCCTCTATTATTATAAGGATCCTTGGATAGAGAGTTTTCCCTTCTTCCCTTACAAAGCGATCCTTTACTCTCTTTAGAATGAAGAACACTATTAACTGCTTCAATATATCGCTCCTTACGTCCCCGATATCTATAAGGGAGAGAGAATTACCTAGCTTCTCTATGCTTAAATCACCGCAATTGAATATCTCGGATCCTTCCGACGTGAGTATGGGATCAAGCTTCCTGATCAATGAAGCTCTACTCTCTTCCTCTGCCTGTGATGCTAAACTCATACTCCTGAGCTCGGACAGCAGATCCCTCATCGAAGGAGCGCTCTCCCCTAGTGATTGATCCCTAACCCTTTTGAGGCCCTTCATCAGGAGATAAAACTGAGAAGGGGTTAGATCTAAGATACTAGATAGAGTCTCAGCGAGCAGGAAGATCTCCTTCTCATCCTCATTCTCATTTCCCCCATGCATCCATGCGAGAGGGTTTATGCAGATAGAGGGTAGTCCCTCTTTTGCGGTGAATATTCTGCCTCCGAGCTGAAATATCAGGGACTTATATTCCCAATGTATATCTAGGACTAGAGATGGTATTCCCAGATTCCATGCCTCGTACAATATCCTCTTAGACGTCGTGGTCTTGCCAGAACCAGTCTGGCCCACAATTAAGACATGCCTTGACATGTCCGCCAATGGAATACCTACACTCCTCTCCCTATACTCGCCTATCTGTAGAGCAGGTATCTCGTTTTTCTCTTCCCTCCCGAAAATCAAACCTTTAAGTTCCTCGGATTCCCTATTCAAGCCTAAGTTCAAGAGTTCAGATAAGACCTCCGGATGCAATGAAAAACTTTCATCTACTCTAAGCTTAATCCCATCAATGGAACTATTGAGAGCTGAGAGAGTGGCTTTAAGGCTATTTTCTACCTCGCTAGGATTTCCCAGAGGGGACCATAGTAGTAGCTTAGTACTCGTTCCCCCTCCTATTCTCTGATTGAAGAACTTCCTGCTAGACCACTTAGTTATCAGTAAGGACATCCCGACTCCCATGTCTTCTAGGATATCTTTCATCTTATCTAGGTCCAATTGGGAATTCTGGTCTTCAACCCGTAATTCTACTGGGAGAATCAGGTACCTTCTCCCCTTAGACTCTACGATCAACTTATTTTGCAATGAAATAGGGCTGTAGATCTTCCTCCTATTATTAAAGAACATGATAAGCGAGAAAATTATTACAATGAGCGAGAGGACGTCTAAAGTGAGCTGGTATTTACTGATTAATGAGGAGATTGTATCTAGCCTCTTGTATATATAGATAGCGGCTAGCGCAATCGCTGCTAGGGATATAGATCTGCTTTCCCTATCTAGCTTCAAGGTCCATCCTCTTCTCAACTATGTCAAGCCTATTTTCAATATCGCTTATTCTCTTCATTAACTCATCAAGTTTAAAGAAGAGGAATTCTATTTGGTTAGAAATAGATTCTATCTCGAATTTAACTTCCTCGTAGCTCAACTTTTCCTCCCCTTACCACGGATAATGCCTTAGAAATTGTCGATCTGTTCGCACCTAAAGCGTCAGCCAGCAGGCCTTGAGATAGCCTTCTTATCCCAATTTTCTTGCTGACTATGTAGATCACTGCAGCGGCAATGTATATGGGGTTCCTGCCGGCTATGCGAGATCTCTTACTTCTCCTCACTTTGTTTATTTCCTTTATGGAATTTATCCTGAGTCTTTCTATTATCATGTGATGAGGTACTTTCCCTGAGGTTTGCTTAAGGCATTCTATAATTCTCTCATCCTTAGATAATTTACCAATGAGATAATTAATGTAACCTTCCCATGATATGCCCCTCCTCGGAAGGACATCCTCTAGGATGCCTATTGTCAGAACCAAGCGAGAGGGAGATATCCTAGGGTACTTCTTACAGACTTCTTTAATTGGTATGGATATGCCATATGATCTAGCTGCGATTATCACGGAAGCAACTAGTATGGATGGGGTAGCTCTTTTACCTGTATTGACTTCATAATTAGAGACTATTTCCTCAGCTATCTTAGAAACCTCATCAGGTAGATCCAGCCTTAAAGCTATGTTATCTATCGACCTAAATCTATTTTTAGCGTAGTGATCTCCGTCGAACACGCTAGGTAACAGCTCCTCATCAACAATGTAACCGCAATTGCTGCAGACAAGCAAGCCATTCTCCCTAATTAGGGGGGAACCGCAGAGAGGACATACTCTCTTATACATCACTATGATTAATATTTCAATAATATTAATATTTCTCACGCGAAATAAAAATAAAAATTTCATTAATGAGTCTGATATATAATTTAATTAATTAAATGGATTATTTGGAGAATTTCATAACGAGATATACCTCCTGATCCTCATCCAGCTTAAAGGGAATTGGACCCTTGTAAGTCATCCTAAGCCAGAGTCCATGAAAAGATATCTCTATTCGTTTTGAATCATTATCTACCTTATAGACGTGGCCTTTCATCACGAGATCTCCATCTTCCTCCTCACCTATATTTAAAAGGGCCTTAGATCCTTTTTTAAGCTTTAAGAGCCCTTTTGGAACCTCTAGGGTGAACTTTAATGACTCATTCTCTGAGGAAAATTTCAGGATATCTAGCTCAAATGCTGGATCTTGCCTAATGGATTTGAGAGTGACTTCTATCATTAAACTTTCACCGGCTGATTGCGAGATCTTATAGGTAAAAAACATACGCCACAAATAGATTGATGTCCTTGAGTCATATACTGGAGCTTAATGAGGAGCTCAGACAGAGAGTAAGGGTAAATCTTATGTTAGACGAGAGAATAGATATGAACGAGGTTCTAGATTACTTAGAAGAGATATATGAAATGCTTAGACTGACAGATCGTCTCATATCAATGAGGAGCATCTTAGAGGAGGAAGCCCCTACCATAGTTAAGGTGAAACTTCTATTGGCAGGACTATCGGAGGATTTAGCTGATTATTTAGAAAGGGAATCGAGGAAAACGATATAATCTGATATGATAACTATCCCTTAGTTGCTATATACACTTTAAGAAGTCTCTCATCTACTACGATCATCTCTCTTATGTACTTAACTGTTGAGTAGGGGATCAAGATATTCCCCTTTCTATCTCTCCTCAGCTTCTGAAGCAGAGCATCAGCAGCTCCTCTACTGCTCCTGATAACTAGGGAAATCATCTTTCCCGTTATCTCATCGACTACTAAGTCTGTGACTTCGCCTAACATAAGGCCTTTATCCGTTATTATGGGTTTCCCAGCCAGTCTAGACACAGAATATCGAGCCATCCTCCATTCCCTCTCCAATAATACATGGGCCGGGGGGGAATCGAACCCCCGACCTCCGCCTCGTCAAGGCGGCGTCATAGCCTCTAGACCACCGGCCCCTCTGACCCAGGGAAGAAGTCCTTAAATAAGTTTTTTAAAGGGAACGTCACCCCTTATTCTTAATTATTATTACACTTTGCATCATTTATATAATTATTTAATTGGAAAATCGTAGATTATTTTTAATAATTTGCTAGTATATACCCATTTTTAAATAATTGAGAGAGGATCTCATAGGATGAGAAGGGAGAGGGACTCCTTACCTAAAAATTTCAAATAAAAAGTAGCTCTTATTCGCGTATTTGGGTCAGGACTCAAGATCTTCTTCATTCCGCGAAGTCCGCGGGCCCTTTACATCATCCCCCATATTTCTCATTAATTCTTAAATAAAGGTCTCTATAACAGAGGGTGATATCTATGGATGAGGATTCAGCGCGTTTAGGTTATATGGCAGACTTACTACATAATACCATAATTAAAATTAGGACAGGTAATAAAGTAGAGGAAAAAGATTTGAATTCTTTATTATCATTAACATCACAGTTAAATGATGAGCTTTTGAAATACCATTTGAGCGCCATAATCAAGAGTATAAGGAATGGAAGCTTCGATGAGAGGAGTATGCTAGGCAAGAGTATCAGGCTAGATAGGGATGAACTTAAGCTTATTTTGGATTCTATCGATGAGTTTGTAAAAAATGAACCATTTAAGGAATTGAGTTCTAAGAACATAATGCTCATATGGAGAGATATCTTAGTTTCCTTGATCGAAGAATTGCCAGTGGAAGCTGAGCAGAAGTAACCTAATCTATTCTTTTACAAAGAAGCGCCCTCCAGAGGATTTTTCAATGTATCCTTCGTCAATAAGCTCGTTCAATAACTCTCTAGCGAGACTCAACCTGATACCCAAGAGCTTCGATGCATCGATTAAGGAGAAGGTAGTTCCGGGGGGATAATTCTTCCTTAGAATCGCTAATTCCGGCCTCGTATTCTCTGGAAGTATTTCATTCTCTTCTATCTCCTCCTCAGGTTCTTTTTCTTCATTGGCCTTTGAGACAAGCTTAAGTATCTTCTCTTGACTCAGTTTGCCGCTTTCCTTGAGCTCGCTAGTGAGCATGGCCAATACGTTCCTTGCTAACTTCATCAGCTTCCTTGGATTTCCTCCCGCTAATTCATTCATTTTTCTAACTAAGTCCTCCGTAAATGGTTCACCAAGATCTAAACTCCTAGCCTCTCTATTCAGTATGTTTCTGTAGTGATGGAGCCTTTTCTTTAGAATCTTACTTGCTTCATCTGGTTTTATGCTTCTCATGCTTATCTTATGATGCTTTACATTACCTATGAGCTTCTTCATCAGGTCATAGGCGGGAGGAATGCATGCTATTATCAGAATTTTACCAAGCTCCAGATCTTTGTAGAGCCTGCTTATGAAGTGCGTGAATAATTCGGCATCCTTCCTAGTACCTGATATCACTATATTTTCAACCTCATCAAGCATTAATATCGAAATATCATTTTTATTTAACTCATTTTTAATAATTTCATATAACTCATCAGGGTCTTTAGGTAATTTCTTTTTTATAGGAGGGAACGCCTTCCTCCTGATGGAGGAAGCTATCCTAGATAGAGATGCGAGATAGTCATCAACATCTATCTTAACATAATAGGTTGATATATCTGGAAGTATTTCACCGATTAACCTGAGTCTATGGGTTTTTCCTGTACCGAATTCACCAACTAGAAAAATTAAATATTTTTTCTTTCCTTTTATAGCATCATCTATTAATCTAGCCAGTTTCTCATCTATATCCGTATCTACGTGGAGAGTTCTAACTTCCTCCAAACTTTCACTGCTGAGATAGGCGAAGGGATTGGCTCTGAGCATCCATCTCATGTAGCCAGCTTCTACAACCCTGACATCGCTTTCATCTGGCATTCAAAGAACCCTCTCCTTTTGAAGCTACGTTTAAGTTCCAACTACGTTTATATAATCTAGCCCAATGAAAAAGTGTTGCATACCTCTAGACTAAGGTGTCTTCGATGAATGGTTCAAGGATCAATAGTATCATACTAATTACCGTCTTTATCATGCTCCTGCTATCCACTACAACGCTCTCTAATGCAGATATATTATCGGAGAAGCCTCATTACGTCAGTACTCAGGTAACTTTCTTCTTTAAGACGGAATACTCTGCTGAGTTAAAAGTTAACTATTCATGGTACGGGCTTTGGGCTAACGATTTAGAGCACCTATTGAACAGAACTGGTGAGAAGAATTATACTAAGGGCTTCCTGAGCTACGTAAATAAGACTGTTAAGGGTCCCTTCATAGGAGGCGATATGGAGTTCTATCCTACAAGCATTAAGGCGAAAATTGTGAAAAGTACGTATAAGAATATATCTAAGAGGATAGATCTCATATTAACAGCGGAATTAGAGGCTAGGAAGGGATCTCCTAGGGTATCTGATGGAAGGAAGGGTGTGGTCTACTCAACTCGAGAGGATTACAGTAATGTCTCTAAGTTATTTGTAAAGGAGCTCGATCTTCTCAATATGACTGTAATACTCCCTAAGGGCTATGTCGTAAGCATAGCTAGACCATCGCCCAATCTAATATATCCCATCAACATATCAAAGGAGATGAGAATAGCAGTGTCATGGCTGCTGAAAAGTCCGACGGTCGATACAAGGGAATCGTCAGGGTACAGTGGTTGGTTCTTCTTGGGAGTTGTTAACCATACGAAAAGTGAAATCGATGCACTCAACAGACTGAGGAATAAGATAGCGCAGATAAGGAAGTCTAGATCGCTTTCTATGGATGAAAGGACTGCTAATAGAACCAAGGAACTTTTCGAGTTGTACTATGAATTATCTACTCTGGCACCGGAAAGGGTGCATGGTAATCTAAGTTATGCTCTTAAGTTGGCAGACGAGATACCAGTTTCTCCTATTAGCTCAGGAATATTGATAGCTAGTATATCCCTTATCATCACGGTATTGGAAATAGCAGGCTACTTTATCTATAGGAGGCGACTCAAGAGGAAATAGAGAATACTTTCACCCAACCCCCTACTCTTTATAGTACCATAATGAAATTATTATCTCTGCCTACCCGATATATAGGTGATTGGTATAATAATTAAAGACCCTAGTAAATTTTCCGAGTCTTATCCCCACCTAGGCTCCCTTACAGAGAGAATGAGGTTAATCTGCTTGTTCAAACACTAGCTTCGGGGTCAAACTTAATGGAAGGGCTGATCATAATGAAGGGCGAGCCTGGCATAGGAAAGACTTCTGTAGCGAGGCTTTCATCCAGGAGATTAGCCGCCTTGCTTGGAAACATAGTCGTCGTGCATATAAATTGTAGAACATATAGAACCCCTACATCAGTCATCCAGAGGATAGCGTCCTCCTTAATGCCAGAGCTTCCGGATAGAGGACTTTCCTATGAGGAAATGGTTCTAATACTTGAAAAAATCCTCTCTAAAAAGAAAGAAGATCTCTTAGTTATACTTGATGAAGTGGAATACCTGAGAGATGGGGATTCCCTCGTTTACACCCTACTGAGACTCCACGAAGGAGAAGCCCCAAAATCCCCTACATTAGTGACAATAGCTAGGTGGGATCCTCCTTATCTGATGGATGATGCAATAAAATCGTTTGTGATTACTAAGCTACTTCTCGATAAATATACTCCAGAACAGTTGAAAACGATCGTTAGGTATAGAGCAGAAGAGGCCCTCGTGGAAGGCAGTTATGATGACGATACTATAGGTAAAGTAGTGGAGCTATCCGAGCATACGGGAAACGCAAGGGTATCCCTTAAGATACTTTACCTAGCAGCTAAGCTCTCAGAGGAAGCGGGTCTATCTAAGATAACTTTGGATATGGTAAGCGAAGCCGCCTCCAGGATAGGTGTTATAGGGATTACTGAGGATGCGTTAATGCCTTTAGATCTTCATGATAAGCTCTTACTGCTGGCAGCCGCTAAGAGGCTCTCATCCATGGATAAGTCTTGGATGAAAATGGGGGATCTATTGGAGGAATATAGGCTTCTATGTGAGGAAGTTGGCGTCTTACCCTATAAATACACTGCTGTATGGAAAAGAGTCAGGGGACTAAAGAACATAGGTTTCCTTGAAACAAAGAAATCTGGAGAAGGAATGAAGGGACAAACTACTCTAATATCGCTAGGATCTATACCGGCAGATAAGCTCAGAACTAAGCTTAAGGAGATACTGGAAGAGGAGCTTAGCCCCTTACCATCCAGCCTTTGACTTGTAATGTTCTTCTAGATCCTTCAGAATCTCTCTTATCTCTTCTTCTCTGATCCCCATCTCCCTCTCCAATCCTTTTATTATCTTGCCATCCTTCTTGCTATCCGCAATAAGTATGGGGGCTATCTCCATCCTAACGACCCTCATAGGTACGTGTAATTCTCTAGCTAGACTAGCTAGGAACTCCCTAGTCCTCGCCCTGAGCTCCTTTGTTCTAGATAACTTCTTTATTATCTCAGGGAACCTAAGCCTAGCTCCCTTGGGCTTGAACTCTTTAGCTGCACATACAGCGAATGTCATCAGTTGGACGTAATAGGTCATTAGCTTCCAGTTGTTTGTTCTTATAATCCTAGACCTCACTATGTCAGCGATCGACAGGTAGTCGTATGCTTTAGAGAGGGATTTACCAGTGTAAACCAGTGGGGTGTTTTCTTCTACCCATCTGAATAGCATATCAGGATCTACATCCGTGTTCATTGAGGTCAAATAGGCTGAATAGCAATTTTCTCCATATAAAACAGCTGATAACACCTTGAAGACATCTGCCTCTACATCTCTCTTTCCGAATTTACTTCCCATAACCTTAGCTAGGTCCTTACTTCCCTTAGCTAGGCTCTCTAGATCATTTATTGCCGCCCTGAGATCTCCTCCCGAGTTACGTGCTATCTGCTTCAATATGCTTTCTGGAATGGATACTCCCTCCTTCCTGCATATCTCCCTTAGTACAGAAAGGACAGTGGGCCATCTTAGCCTGTAAAATTTGACCATCTCGGAGAGAGATCTCACCTCATATAAGTGCCTTTCATAGGGATCGTTGGCTGTCATTACTACCGGAATTCCCTCCTTAGTTATTAGCTCCTTCACTAGAGAGGCTAGAGATCCACCCTCGGCGGGCAGGGCATCTATTTCATCTAATATTATCAGCCTTCTACTTAGGGTTACCAAGCTTATTGCATGGGCGCTCTCTACGATATAGCGTAGATGCTCTCTGTCCCTTAAATCGCTGGCATTAACCTCTATTGGATCATATCCCAACTCATTTGCTATAGCATATGCTGCTGATGTCTTACCGGATCCTGGTGGTCCAACGATCAGAAGGGCTTTCCTTACCTTACTAGATCTGACGCTTTCTATCCATTTTCTAATCTCCTCTATTGCCTTATTCTGCCCTTTTATCTCACTAAGCTTTTTAGGTCTGTATTTTTCAGTCCAAGGAAGGTCTGCCATGAGATTCACCTAGCTCAACGAGCTTCGCCAGCATAGCAGCCAGCTGGACATCTCCATGAGCCCCTTCTGTAACTCTAAAGTCCACTTCGCTCAAAAATATCATGAGTTGAGCTTTCACTTCATCAGAAATAGATTTACTTGCCATTATCTCTCTATTAAGCTGCCTAATCACGTCCTGAGCTGACATTCCATAATTTATCATCAGGTTCCTAAGTATATCCCTTGCTGAGACGAATTTGCCCTTCATTGCAGCATTTATCATCCCCTTAACTTCTTCGGGATGAGCTAAACCAGCAACCCTGTAAACTACCTTTGCATCCACCACACTCGCCATTGCTGACGCTGTCTGAAGTAAATTTATTGCCCTCCTAAGATCTCCCTCAGCTACATAGACTATGGCAGATATTCCCTCCTCCGTGTACTTGACTTTTTCTTTCTCAGCTATCATTACGAGGCGCTCCTTAACGGACTCGTCCGGTATCGGTCCGAATCTGAAAACAGCACATCTGGACTGAATTGGTTCTATTATCTTAGAGGAGTAATTACAGGCCAGGATGAATCTAGTCGTAGAGGAATACATTTCCATTATCCTTCTAAGTGCATGTTGAGCATCAGCTGTGAGACTATCGGCTTCGTCGAGATGAATTATCTTGAAAGGGACCTCTCCAAAGGGAGCAGTCTTTGCAAAGTCCTTTATCTTAGTTCTTATTGTATCTATTCCTCTCTCGTCACTCGCATTGAGCTCCATATAGTTAGCGCGTAATAAATCCTCCGATTTGTATATGTCATGAGCCAACGCCAACGCGGTCGTCGTTTTACCAGTACCAGCTGGCCCTGCGAAGAGGAGGTGAGGCATCGATCTCTTCTCTACAAATCCTTTAAGGGCTTGGATGGCATCTTCCTGGTCTACTATATCATCTAAGGTTCTGGGCCTATATTTCTCTATCCATAACTCGAATGCCATCTTCCATCAACCTCTTAGAAACATCTCTTCCAGGATCCTAGGAATGGCATAATTTAATAACCTCGATAGGTCATACCCAGCCGAGGTTAGGATATGTTCCCAGTGAGATGCTTCACATGCGGTAGTGTTATAGGGGATAAATGGGAGGAGTTCTCCCGGAGAGTTATGGCCGGAGAGGATCCTGGAAAGGTCTTGGACTCTCTAGGGGTTACTAGGTACTGTTGCAGGAGAATGTTCATCAGTCATATAGATCTAGCGGAACTTGAGCTATCGTTCACACCAGTTATGGAGAGGTGAATCCCATGAGATATGATGATATGAGCCTCTCAAATGTACCTCCTGTCGAGGATAAAGATCTGCTAATACCCAAGCAGAAGTACTTATCAGCTGGAGTGCACGTTGGAACTAGGATCAGAACTAAGGACATGGAGAAGTTCATTTATAAAGTTAGGCCAGATGGCCTCTGCATGATAGATATAAAGAAACTAGACGAGAGAATAAGGATTGCAGGGAAATTCTTATCAAGATTTGAGCCTGATAGGATACTCGCTGTTTCTGCTAGGATATATGGTTTCAAACCAGTGAGGAAGTTTGCTGAATATACAGGAGCTTCCTATATAACCGGAAGAATTCTTCCAGGTACTCTAACTAACCCTCATGCGCCCCTCCATCTAGAGCCGGATGTAGTGCTTCTATCAGATCCTAGAGTGGACAGGCAAATACATGTGGAATCAGCGAAGGTCGGTATACCCGTTGTGGCTCTAGTGGATGCAGATAATACATTGGAGTATATAGACCTCGCCATTCCCGCTAATAACAAGGGAAGAAGATCTCTAGCCCTAGTTTACTGGCTTCTCACAAGAGAGGTACTAAGAAACAGGGGGGATATTCCTCCAGATGGAGACCTAGAGGAAGGATACGAGGAATTTGCCACAAGGATTATGGGCCTCAGGTGAAAAGATTTGGACGTAAGGAGGCCTGCAGTCGCTGGCTCCTTTTATCCCGGAAATAAAACCGAGCTGTTAAACCTTCTAGATTATCTATTTAGTTCCCTAGGGATAAACGGGATACCAACTCCAAACGAAGATGGGGAAAGGAGGGTGAAGTCTCTCCTTTCCCCCCATGCTGGCTACATATACTCCGGTAGAACAGCTGCTGCCGGTTATTCCAAGCTAGCTGAGGACGGAGTCCCAGAGACCTTTGTCGTAATTGGCCCGAACCATACGGGATTAGGTTCGGCCTTCTCTGTTTCTAGCGCAAATATATGGGAAACTCCTTTAGGTAGGATAGAGCTAGATAAAGAGCTTATCCTTGCTATACAGGAGCATTTTAGTGACTTGTCTTTTGATGACATGGCGCATATGTCAGAACATTCCGTTGAGGTTCAACTGCCGTTCCTTCAAGCTATATTCGGGAACAGATTCAAGATAGTTCCAATAGTCATGGGAATACAGGTTCCTGAATCTTCCATTTTATTGGGAAAGGCGATAAGTATGGCCTCGGAGGAGCTAGGTAGGGACATAGTAGTGGTAGCGTCTTCCGATATGTCTCATTACATACCCGAGGAAGAGGCAAGGAAGAAGGATTCCGCTGTCCTGGAATCCATATTAGCCTTGGATGTTCAGGGATTGTTCAGTACCATATACGAATTAGACGTGACCATGTGCGGCCCTGGCCCCGCATCTGTCGCGATGACCCACGCTAAGATGAAGGGCGTGAGGAGAGGCGAGCTTGTGCGATACTCAACAAGTGCTGAGGCTAGCGGCGATAAGTCAATGGTAGTAGGATACGCATCTGTGGTGTTCAGGAAATGAGCAAGGAGGAGAGAAGTGATATAACCTCTCAGAGAAAAATGGAACATCTAATGATCGCTAAGGATGATAGCATTGACCTTAGTAACTCTACAAAATGGTTCAGTTATGTCAGATTATTGCATAATCCATTGCCCGACTATTCCCTCGATGATGTAGATACGACATGGAAGTTCCTAGGTTACGAATTAAATGCCCCCTTAGTAATAGAGGGAATGACTGGAGGCCATAAAGCAACTATGCGTATAAATGAATCGCTAGCAGAAGCTGCCCAGTCTACAAGGATAGCCATAGGAGTAGGAAGTCAAAGAGCTGGTTTAAGTGATAGATCCGTGATTAGTAGCTATTCTATAGTTAGAAAGAAAGCCGCAGATGTACCGGTAATAGCTAACTTGGGGATTTCTCATATTTTAGGGGAAGAAGGGCCAGATAATGCCAAGAAAGCGGTAGAGATGATAGACGCGGATGCACTGGCTATTCACTTAAATCCTTTGCAGGAAATTCTTCAGCCAGAAGGATCCACGGATTTTTCAAATTCCCTTGTTTCGATAAGAGATGTTATTAATGAATTGGATGTACCGGTAATAGTGAAAGAAGTAGGATCTGGTATATCCTACGACGTAGCAGTTTTACTGAAGGAGATAGGCGTTAGCATAATAGATGTGGCTGGCTCTGGAGGGACTAGCTGGTCCCTTATAGAGGGAAGGAGGTCCCCTGAAGGATCTATAAAGAGAAAAGCTTCTATCAGCTTCGCGGACTGGGGAATACCAACACCTCTAGCGATACTTGAGGTGTCTAGCTTGAACTTAACCGTTATAGGGTCTGGTGGCGTTAGATCCGGGCTAGATGCCGCTAAATGCATAGCCTTGGGAGCCAATGCTGCCGGAGCTGCGAGGCCTTTCTTCATTAGAGCAATTGAGGAAGGTTCAAAAGGAGTTGAAGAAGAGATAAGAAGCTTTATCTTTGAGATGAAGTCTGCTATATTTCTTACTGGCTCCTTGACCCCAGATCAATTGAGGTTAACCCGTAAGTACCTTCTTATAGATCCTCTGAAGTCCCTTATTGATGAGAGACATATTTTTATATGATCATCCCAGCTCCTACGGGGGAATGAAGGATGACAGCTAAGGACAAACCCTTCTATGTGAAGTTCGAGGTTCCCGAGGATCTAGTTCCTAAGATACTCGAGCTTGTTCAGACCGCTAGAGATACTGGAGGTAAGGTAAGGAAAGGAGTCAATGAAACTACCAAGGCTATAGAGAGGGGAGAGGCTCTCTTCGTAGTGATAGCTGAGGATGTGAACCCACCTGAGATAGTAGCCCATCTACCCTTACTTTGCGACGATAAGAAGGTACCCTTTGCCTATGTACCTAGCAAAGAGGAGCTCGGAAAAGCAGCAGGTATAGAAGTTCCAGCTTCCTCCGTAGCTATAGTAGACGCTGGTCAGGCTAAGAGCCTACTTGAGGCGTTAGTAGACAAGATAAATGAGTTAAGAGGCGTTGAGGGAACAGAGTAGTTTAAAAACCTCTAAGTATTCCTTTTTCTGAAGGTGATTGTTATGTCCCAACAGGAGGATAGAGGGTATCCAGCCGAGGTAGTAGAGCTAATAGGCAGGACAGGAGTCGCTGGAGATGTTATGCAGGTCAGAGCTAAAATTCTGGTTGGCAAGGATAGGGGAAGGGTGCTTACGAGAAACGTCAAGGGACCTGTAAGGGTAGGTGACATACTTATACTCAGAGAGACGGAGATGGAAGCTAGGAAGCTAAAGCCAAGGTGATTGTATGTCTATACTGTTGAAGAAATGTGCCTTCTGTGGAAAAGACTTAGAACCAGGTTATGGCTGGATGTACGTGAAATCAGATGGAACTATCCTCTATTTCTGTTCATCCAAGTGCGCTAAGAACTATCTAAAGCTGGGTAGGAATCCTAAGAGAGTTAAGTGGGTCAGAAAAGAGAAAAAGCTTAAAGAGGTTCGGTGAAGCTTGAACGGTGAACGTATTTGCCTAAATATGGGGATAAAACTGTAAAAAGGTACAGACAGCCACTAGTTTCAGTACTAGGCCACGTTGACTCTGGGAAGACTACGCTCCTCGACTACATCAGGAGCACAAGGGTCGCAGCTAAAGAGCCCGGTTCTATAACGCAGCATGTCGGAGCTTCTGAGATACCCACTGGCATTATATACGAGCTATGTAAGCCTGTTATGGAAGCTATGAACTTAAAGTTTGAAATAAAGACAGGAGGATTGTTATTTATAGATCTGCCGGGTCATGAAGTTTTCTCGAATTTGAGAAGGAGAGGTGGTTCCGTCGCTGACATAGCGATCCTAGTGATAGATATCAATGGAGGGGTGCAGCCCCAAACTATAGAGTCAATAAATATACTGAGGGAGAGGAGGGTTCCCTTCGTTATAGCCCTCAATAAAATTGACACGATATATGGTTGGAAGCCTGTAGAGGGTAGGCCTTTCATCTTAGCTGAGAGAGATCAGCCTCCTTCGGTCATAGCTGAGTTGGAGAAGAGGCTCTATCGGGTAGTGGACCAGTTAGCTGCCATTGGTATTTATGCGGATAGATACGATAGGGTGAGGGATTACACGAAAACGTTCGCCATAGTACCAACCAGCGCGATCACAGGGGAGGGAGTGCCAGATCTCCTGACAATGCTAATAGGTCTAGTACAGAAGTTTATGCTCGATAGACTGGAGATAACAACTGACGAGGGGAAAGGGACGGTTCTGGAGGTAAAGCAGCAACAAGGCCTTGGAACAGTATTAACTGCCATTATATACGATGGCGTATTAAGGAAGGACGATACCATAGTAGTAGCTGGAATAAATGAACCTATAGTAACGAAGGTAAGGGCTTTGCTCATTCCAGAGCCCCTTCAGGAGATGAGAGCGACTAAGAGATTCAGGAGAGTTAATGAAGTGTCTGCTGCGGCCGGTGTGATGATATCTGCCCCTAACCTAGATAATGTACTGGCAGGATCTCCCCTCTACGTCGTCAGGAAAAAAGACTTAATAGAGGACGTAAAGAGAGAGATCCAGGAGGAGGTAGAACGCATTATAATAAAGACAGACAGGATTGGCGTGATAGTTAAAGCAGATACGCTAGGAACTCTAGAGGCTCTTACCTCTCAGCTCAGGAAGGAGGAAATACCCCTTAGAAGAGCTGATATAGGGGATGTATCGAAGGTAGACGTGTTTGAGGCCGCAGTAATAAAATCAAAGGAGGAGAAATACGCTGTAATATTAGCGTTTAATGTAAAAATAAAGGAAGATGCCAAGAGAGAGGCTCAATCAAGAGGAATACCTATATTCAGCGATGTTATAATATATAGACTCATAGAAAAGTTTAAGGACTATTTAGAGGAGCTCAAGAGGAAGGAAGAAGAGGAGGTTCTCTCTCAATCAGTCTTCCCTGCTGAGATACTCGTACTACCTGATTTCGTGTTTAGAAGAAGTGATCCAGCTATAGTTGGTGTCGAGGTCCTCGCTGGAAGGATATTGCCTGGTTATCCACTAATGAATGAGAATGGAAAGCTAGTAGGAACCATTTTAGATATACAATATGAGGGAAACAAAATATCCGAGGCAAGAGCTGGCCAGAAGGTTGCCATCTCAATAAAGGGAGGGGTCGTCGGAAGGAATATCAGAGAAGGTAAAAAACTATACACAATTGTATCCGAATTCGAGGACGATAGAGCTAGATCTATTTACTTTAGTAAGATGACGGATGATGAAAAGGCGCTCTATAGGAGGATCTTATGGATAAGATACTCAAAAGGATCCGGTCAGACCTGATCAGATATTATATTAGTTCAGCTTAGCTTAAATAACTTCAATGGTCAATCCCGAGAAGGTGATCCTATGGCAACGAGAAGAAGGAGGAGAATGGAAGAGGAATTTCTCGTGCTAGACATTGGGGATCCAAGTACAGGAAAGACTTATCATTTTAAGTTAGCTAAAGAGAACATCCGTTTCTTCTTAGGTAGGAAGATTGGTGAGGAGATTCCTGGAGATCCCTTTGGAATGGAGGGATATACGTTCAAGATAACTGGAGGAACTGATAAGGATGGTTTCCCCATGCATCCATCTATTCAAATCCCAGGAAAAAAGAAGGCTCTCCTATCGTCTCCACCTGGCTTCCATCCAAGAAAAGAGGGTGAGAGGAGGGCTAAGACTGTTAGGGGCGCCATAATATCTGATGCAATAAAACAAATAAATTTGAGAGTTGTAAAGGCCGGAAGTAAGCCCCTTGATGATTTCCTGAAGAAGGAGGAGTCGGGAGCCTCCTAAAGGTGATGAAATGGATAAGGGAAGGAAGATTTTACAGCCTGAGATGAACATAGGAACTGCTGGTCATGTCGATCACGGCAAATCAACTTTAGTACAGGCCCTAACAGGGGTGTGGCCTGAGAGGCATAGCGAGGAGTTAAGGAGAGGTATAACGATCAAGTTGGGATATGCTAATGCCGATCTCAGGAAATGCGCCTCCTGTCAAAACGATGATGCTAAATGTTACACTACAATGGAGAAATGTCCCTTAGATGGCGGGGAGACTATTCTCCTGAGAAAGGTATCCTTCGTAGACTGTCCCGGTCACGATACCCTCATGGCGACCATGCTTGCTGGATCAACTCTTATGGATGCGGCTCTCCTAGTTATTGCTGCCAATGAACCAGCTCCCCAGCCTCAAACGAGGGAACACTTAGTAGCCTTGAAGATAATGGATGTGAAGCAGATTATCGTAGTTCAGACCAAAATAGAGCTTGTAAGCGATGAGAAGGCCGTGGAGAACTATGACCAGATAGTGGAGTTTCTAAAGAGTTACTTGGATGAGGTTCCTCCGATAATACCCGTTTCAGCATTACATGGCGTAAATATAGACTTTTTGATAAGAGAGATGGCCAGGAGATTCACTCCCCCTCCAAGGGACCCTAGTAAGACGCCTAGAATGTATGTAGCCAGATCTTTCGATGTAAATAAGCCAGGAACTAGGCCTAGCAATCTTGTAGGTGGCGTATTGGGAGGAACGATAATTCAAGGCAGATTCAGAGTAGGAGATGAGATAGAGATAAGACCCGGAGCCTATAGATCTAAAAAGTTCATTCCCCTGAAAACTAAGATAGTGAGCCTGAGAAGCGAGAACACGCCGTTAGAGGAAGCCTACCCCGGTGGACTTATAGGTGTCGGTACACTTCTCGATCCAGCTCTGACAAAGGCAGATAATATGGTAGGTAATGTTGTAGGAATGCCTGGAGATTTACCACCGACCTGGGTAGAGCTAGATGTAGAAGCAAGGTTCTTTGAGAAGATCGTTGGTACAAAGGAGGAGATGAACGTTGTCAAACCAAAAAAAGGCGATTTCATACAGCTGAATATAGGTACAGCGACCGTACCAGCAATATTGAGGGATATCTCCCAAGAAGATGAAATGAAGCTATTACTGAGGATCCCAGCAACAGCAGAGTTAAATCAGAGAATAGCCATATCCTCTAGGATAGGAAGTAGATGGAGGCTCATAGGATACGGCCATGTCAAAGGAGGGAGGGAATACATCGTTCCCTCCTAGATTCAAGCAGATCAATAATTAAGTAGGCAAGTCGAGTTATATATGAATAAGTTAATAATTCCTACAAATATACAGGAATCCGAAACTCTTCCTTCCAACAAAGATGAGAAATAGGAATCTTATTAACTTTCTGCTATCCTTCACGGGTTAAACAAAGTTTCAGCCACCTCCTCAGGTTCTCAGGACTGAATCTCCCTAACCTACCTTCCCTCCCAGGCTTGACCCATATCCAAGCCGGGACTACTTTATTAGGTCTTCTTGCTGGGCTTACAATTACATCAGGAGACACCTCTACATTTATAATTAAAAACAGTCATATACTACCAAGAATATCGAATTTCTGGAAAATATTAGAGGAATTCGATATACAAGATGCATTGGTATCCTCTCTGAGAGACGCTTTAGAGAATTATATTGAGGATAGTATTGATAAACCCGAAGAACTTGCTAAATTGAAAACCGATGAGGGTTACATCTTAGAGGAATTCGTAAAGCAAGTAATTTTAGACCAGGTATTCTATGATTGTATTCTTAAGTGAGTCTGAGCGCTTCAAAATCTTCACTAAATTCATGAAAGCATTGAAGGAGAGCGAATACAGAGATATATTTATGGAGAAAATTAGAGAAATATTAGAAATAGCTTAAAAAAGAGCTTGATAAGGTTAGGAGCATGCTTATATGAAGTGATCACTCGCATCAAAGAATAGGTGTTTGATCGTTATAACTGTTGATTTCTATTAACTGGTTAGTAGTAAAGGAGACATTAAAGTTATTTCTCAAAGGGGGGATAAGACTTGATGAAGGTCTTTAAAGCCAAGTATGAGAAAGGAGTGCTGAAGCCAGAGAGACCCTTGGATCTGGAGGAGGGAGAGGTGGCACTTTAATCATAAATCATAAAATCACACGTAAGTTGAAAGAGAATCTTAGAGGGTTCGAAATTATAGTCACTTACGAGTACAGGGAATTTCGTCCTTCTATAAGCTTTCTTCCCTCATTTTACTCTTTATGAAATCTTAAAGCTAGTTCAGCCTTTCTAACAGCTTCTCCTGCCTCATCCATGGTTACTTCAATTCCTGTATCTGGATAACGAGCCTCTATTGCTAATGGATAAAGCTCTTCTATGCCAATCTCGTAGAGCTGGTTAAAATCTCGGTCTACCTCTGCGCATAAGTCTATGAGTCTCGCTATGTTATGTACCTTGCCAAAGTGCTTATTGTGGAATACCAAGTAGGCTTTCAACGCTTTCTCGACAGCTTGTTGTGCGTGGAAGGCTATGACCCATGGTTCCTCACCGATCCTAAGGAGCTTCTCAGCAATCCTTAGGTCTGTTTGGGCCTTCCTTAACCGCTTTCCAGAGGCCTTCTCTTCCTCACCCAATGGACCTTCCCTCTAGGTGAGCATAGTATGCTATCGACCCAACGACGTTTTTATGCTCTGTATAGTATTTCTCATTAACCACTATTACATCACAGTACACCTTGTTTTGTGCAAGCTTTCTATATAATTTATGCTGAAGCTTTCTAATGATTCTCCTATCCGGGAGGTCGCTTACGATAATTAGTAAATCCCAGTCGCTATCTTCTCTGTAGTCACCTCTTGCACGTGAGCCGAAAAGAATAATTCTCTTGACTTCGACTCCCTCACTTCTAGCTACATTAACGATTATGTCCTTAATTATTTGCGATAAATATTTGATCTCAGTGCCTAACATTATATTCACTTATAGCCATCCCCTTAATAATCTCTACCCTCTTAACTCCCATTCACCACCTAGTGTAGCAGTATCTTACGTCTCCAGTTTTGACTATGAGAACGCTTTTCTGGCAAAGATTACAGATAACGGAAACTCAGCTACCCTTATCACCATATCCATACCTTCCATTTGGGCACTGCCCTAATGAAGGGTTTGATATGTTTGGGCTATTGCCCAAACCATCACATAGCAGGTCATGTTTGGGCAAGTGCCCTAACTATCGAATGTAAGTACGTATATGCTCAGTTTGGGCATTTGCCCAAAAAGTTTATATTATAGTTTGGGCATGCCCTAACAGTGATGTCATTGAGCAATGATCTTGAAGCTCTATTGAGGAACCCACCCAAGGGCGCTTGGGTCGAGAGAGTGGTTGTGAAAGGTCGTACCTACTTCTACCTCAGATG
>JAOZGJ010000083.1 GCA_027491785.1 Thermoproteota archaeon
GCATAGGTGATGCGCGGAGTCTGGGTTTAGTTAAGGATTGTTAGCAGTCCCTCTCCAATAGTTCGAAGTACTTTTCTCTGGTAAGCCCCGCTTCAGCCATTATAACCCTTATAAGTCCGGGCTTAAGCTTCTTTCTAGGGTGTACGGGTACTACTATCCTGACGTGTTGCTCATTCACTAGTATCACGTGGGAGCCTCTTTGCCGTTATAGGCTTGAATCCAAGCTTACTAAGTATCTTAATGAGCTTATAAGGATCTATAGGTGTTATTTTAGGCAACGGCTTTCACTCTCTGAAGACCTACCACCCTACGGCTTAACAGTTCCTTCTTTTCCTCCTCAGAGAGTGTTTCGAGGTATAGCTCAATTGCTTCCCTAACATTACTGATCACCTCATCTAGACTATCGCCTTGGGTATGGCATCCCGGGAGTTCCGGGACGATCGCGACGTAGCCTCCGCCCTCATCCTCCAATATAATAACACTAAACTCGCGAATCCTCCTGTCCATGGACTAATCCCCCTCAAATAAATGAAGTTGGTTCTCCAAGGCGGCCTCCAAAGAACTAGCTTCTTAACTTCTAATAAACTATATCCCGATGACAGTTTTCCTACTCTGGGCCTCACTTATCCATACAAGTTTCATAAGCTAATCCCTGCCGGTGCGGTCCCTCCACTCACCTCAGTTCTCTCTTATAGAGTGCTGTATTCCTGCGCAGTGGTTTCAAGCCTGAACTACCTCAGAAATACTCGCACGGTATCCCAAGGGAGATTAAAGCGTTTACACCAAGAATCTCAAGCGATAATATGAGGCGAGATGCGAACTCTCCCGCATCATAAGCCGATCTCCCCGCTATCCTCTGGCGAACGGGTGAACAAGAAAAACACATTTTATGTGTAATGGGAAATCGCATTATATTAGTTTCAACTTCATACGGTAGCCCAGTTTTTCCACTGTTTGAAGAATATGTGCGAAATCTGTGTCACGGGTGACTAGTTCTTCATCACGGTTAACAGCTATAGCGGCGGCCAGTAGGTCTGCAAATGCTTGGGGCTTCCCCACCCTCAATAGCTCAAGTTGTATTCTATGAGCTAGAATGAAGTCATCTCTGATAGGAAATATCACTCCGCCATGGAAGTGCTTATAGAAAATAATTCTTGGGTACTCTACAAAGGTTACAGCCGTTATATCCTCTTGGATGGGCTTCTTCTCTCTAATCCTATCAATAACGATACCTGTATCTAGTATGGTCAAGACATCCTCCCCTTCTCCCTGCGCCTCAGCTCCCCTACATCATAGATCTCTATATCCTCAGTCAACTCCTCCGATCTAATACCAAGCATCTCCCTAACATCAGCTACATCAACACGGCCACCAAGCCTCGCTAAAACGGCCCTTATGATCTCCTTCACCTCCTCCTCAGAGAGCCATGGAGGAATCCTCACCACCACACTCTTAGACACCTATACATCCCCAAGACTATATGAGGCCTAAGGAATCTATAATCTTGTTTCGAAGACCTATAGCATGTACTTCAGAAAGAGGTTTCAATCCATGGCGGCCAGTCGCGACTCGAGCACGGGACCTCCGGAGCCGGAGGCCTGCACTTAAATACTCTGTCTCATTAATTTAGTAAGCGGATAGGTAGGCTTTATACTTATTATCCATTATAGGGATAATTATTATAGAAATTTACGTTATTAAGACTATGTTTTGAGAGAGTAGAGATAATCTCCTATAGATATTAATGTCTTTAACGGATAAAGAGGTGAGGTCTATTATGCTTATATGTGAATAGTGAGCTGAGAGAATTAATATGAAATGCCGATTGCGCGCCTAATCAGAACTTCAGAGCTAAGAGGACTACCTCCTCGATCATCAGTTTGTGGAGATGACTTTCTGAATTAGAAGGGAGCCCATAATACACAACTTTCCTTCTATGAGCGTCAATGAGTTCAGTCTTCACTAGCTGGCGCGAGAGCTGAAGAATAAGGCCCGTATCTTGGGAGGGGGCTCTATCATATCGCGCGCGATAGTTACCTTGTAATATTAAACAAAGTTTTAGTTCACTACCCGGGTCTCTTGATCTCTATCCTTCCATTCAAAACGTCTTTAAGCCATTCCTTAAGCGAAATACCTAGTCCTGGTTTGCCTGTGGGGTATCTGATGCCATTTTTAAAGTAATCAAGCGGATCTTCTTTCGTTATCTGAATGTTAGCTACAGTTAGATCGCTATCTAGATCTGAATCCATTATAGCTGGATCTGATGCAACGAAGTTTAAGGCTGCTGATATGGCAACAGTTGTTTCCTCGTTACACCCCACCATCAATTTAAGTCCATTCTCCTTGGCCACTTGGGATATCTTTCTGGCGTAGTAGATCCCACCGGCCTTCTGAAGTTTTATGTTGATGCCAGCTGCACTTCCCGTTTCAGCTATTCTCTTGGCATCTTCTAGGGTTGCTGCACTTTCATCTGCAAATACTGGTATTGGAGAGCTTTCTGTTACCTGTTTAAGCATGTCAAGTCTTCCTTTAGGGACTGGCTCCTCTATCAAGATAACCCTCTTCCCAGAAATCGCGTATATCTCCTCTAGCGATTTTATAGCCATCTTAGGGTCTTTATATCCCTGGTTTGCATCTAAAGTTATCTCTCCTGGGAAGATATCCAGCACTGCGCTGACCCGCTGGACGTCACTCTCCCGATGACCGGATAGCTTCAGCTTTATACGCCTCAATCCATTTTTACGGAATCTATCCATGTAGTATTCTGCCTTCTTTCTCGTTTCTTCAATGGATCTTAGGCCTATTGTGAGAGCCGCAGGAGCTTCATTGGGCTCAGATGCCCCGAGCAGCTTGTATATAGGTTTGTTTTCCAGTTTCCCCAGTATATCGTATACTGCCATGTCGATGGCAGCTCTAGCCGTCTGGCTCGGGAATAGTTCCCTTTCTACCCTATCTAGTATTCTGTGAACTTCTTCTTCATTTATTTGGGCCCCTTTTAGGTATTTAGAAGCCCTTTTAAGGAAAATAAGAGATTCTTCTTGATTATCCCCAGTAATTAGCTTATCTGGACATCCTTCTCCGTAGCCCTCAATATCGTCAGTCGTTCTAATTACGACAAAACTCCCATGTGCATAGGTATATGTGCCGAAAGATATGGAAAATGGTTCTGATAGTTTTATATCCATTTTATATGGAATTACTTCCCTTATCGCGACCAAGTAGATCCCTCCATGTAATGAGGGCCTATGCCCTGATATCCTTTAAATGAATAGGTTTGAGCGAGCTCTTGTAGTAGGGCTAAGGGGATCACTTTTATTCGAATAAGGACTGAAATTCCGAGATTACAATGCAATCCAGCCTAAAAGAGATACCTGATAAGCCAAGACTGTTTAAGAGCAAATACGGCTTCATCTTGGTAGTAGGCCTAAAACACCCACCCAATTCCATGAAGCAGGATCTAGTGGCCATAGTTCCATCAAACATGTTCTCATCCCTCAGGCATCTCGTCCTAGCAGCCCTCAGAGCTTATCGCTCGATCAGGGAAGGGGTTAATATTGCGAATGCCTTCTCTTATGAGCTAGGTATCTGCCTTATAGGTTCTAGAGAGATCTCTAAGGTTATTAAAGCTATGAGAGGAGGGGGAGGTAGAGGTTATGCTTTGGTGTCCGTATGCGAGGATCCGCTCGAGTGCCGATCCCTGCTCATGAGTATATTGATGAAAGGGGCTAGGTTAGGCAAGGTGGAGGCACTATATAAACCAAGAAAACTTCCGATCTGTTCAGGTAACGAGGATGTTTTGGCTATGGAGGAAGGGGCCTTGATCGAACTGGATAGATGAATACATTTTAAAGGATCATCTATTGGAGATAAGGGATCGAAATGTCATCGGAAGATTTCGTTCAGGCAAAGGCCGAGGAGCTTCTTAATCAGCTTAATCAAGTTGTAGCCCAGTTAGCTAATCTCAGGGCTGAGCACGATTCCATTAATGAGGCTTTAAGCAGGTTAGAAAAGCTTGAAGATGTCAAAGAGGTATTTGAAAGAGTAGGCGTTGTGTATGTGAAGAGAGACCGTGAGTCTGTTTTAGTTGAGCTTAAGGCAGTAAAGGAGACCTTAGAAATGACTATACAGAATTTGGAGAAGAAGGAAAAGGATATTAGAGAAACACTCAATAGGATGCTCCAGCCTAGTCCCCAAGGTAGTTAAGTAGTGTTTTTTCAAATACTTTCTTTCTATCTCTCGGTATTTGAGCACCTGCAGCCATCTGGTGACCTCCTCCAATACCTCCGGCTTCTTTCGATGCTATCCTAAGCAGCTCATCCAGATTTATCGATTTACCGCTACCTGAACTAGTCAGCCTAGCTGATATTTTGATTATACCTTCATCTGAGTTAGCATAGCCTATGACAACATCGGCGTTTCTGAGAGATCTGGAGAGGATTGAAGTTACCGTACCTATTATCGTATCCTTAGCTTGACCTTCGTCTATGAATGCAGCTCTACCTGAAATCCTCACTTTCGTCTTCCTCAGCACATCAGAAAGGGTTTTTCTATACAGCTGGAGGAGCTCCATTGCCTTAACCAAGATCTCACCCCTCAGACCTGATGATAGGAGAGCCCCGACATGGCCACCACCCATTCTCCCGCATGCGTTAAGCAGGGTGGCAAAACTATTTAGATCCCTTAAAGGAGACCCTTTTGGCTCCTTAAGGTATATATAGATGTTCCCTATAAGGGATTTTGCTTTTTCCAAGCTTTCAATTCTCTTCACAAGCTCGTTGGCTAAGTTCCTCTTCTGATCCTCAGTGAGGTCTGATAGTGTTGTCCACCTATCACCTATCTTTATTGGGATTCCTAGCCCCTCAACTAAAGCCAAAGCACCAGCTGAGTTACCGGAGATCCCTTCTATCAGAGGATCCACAGTCCTCTCCAATGAAGATACCAGAGGATAATCTGGTCCTCCAAATAGCTTCAGATCCGGTTTTACTTTCACATAGCCCTCTTTCACGGCTAAATCTAGTATCTCCCTATTAATCCCTACGAATCCATCTCCCTTCTCCTGAAGATCTCCTAGAGCTCCAACGAGAGCTACTGGAGCCATTGATGGGTCATCAAGTATTTCATGGTAGAGGAGGAAGGCCATCCCAGCTCCACTGACTTCTATATCCCCATTCAAGCCTACTAGGAATGGATTTAGGATCTTCACATCATCGCTGGACGATGATGGCTTGTGATGATCCACTACGAAAACACGTTTTCCAGCCGAGCTCAGCATTGAAATAAGTTCTATATCGCCGGATCCTAGATCAGAGAATATGTAGGTGACATAAGGCTCGTGTTTAAGTGATTTAATGAGGGATTCATTGAGGTACTTGGCGATAGTCAGGTGAAAGGAAACGTTCATCTTCTTAAGAAGGGATATCAGTATTCCAGCTGAACTTAGTCCATCTGCATCCAAGTGACTTATTATCCTGATAGGAGGCTCGAGAGATGAGTAGAGATCGCGAGCAAAAGACTTAAGGTAGCTCTTCAGAGGAGCTACGTCCAATTTCACCCCTTCTTTAGGAGGCATAGAGTTCAGCCATTTCAGGGCTGTAGCGCCAATTCGGAGGGAGCTTCCCGATCCTCTTATAATATTTGACCAATCTGCTTATCTTAGATTCCGTGAGGATCAGGCCCCTCTTAGCGTGGAAGTCCTTTTTATGCTCTTCTAAATGCTTCCTTATGTTGTAAGCCTTGCTTATGAGCGCAAGCAGATCTTCGGGTATTGGAGGAGCTAAATCATGCTCCTTTAGTATTTCAGTTATCTTTTTACCCAGTATCCTCTTGACGAGTGGCACGCCGTATTCATCCCTCAGTATCATGCCTATCTGACTGGGTGGGATTCCCCTCTTACCCAGTTTGACTATTAACTCCTCTATCTCCTCCTTAGATAAGGGAACCCAGTCTAGAGGAGTTTCTCTAGGTGGTCTGGTCGACTCAGACTTGCCCCTCTTCCTGCTGTGCATCCTAGCCATTTGGTCACCCTTCCCTCCCTGCGATCCATTCATCGTTTTTAAAGAATTGCTCCCCCATGAACATCAGGAATCTCTTCAGCTTCTCGGTTGATCTCCCTCTATGGGAGAAATTATCCTTGCTCTCACCTAATTCACCGAATGTGAGCCCATTGGATCCCTCTGGAATGAATATGGGATCAAATCCCCACCCTTCCCCTCTCTTAGCCTCAGATATAGACCCTTTTACCTTACCCTCGAATGTCAGGACTGACTTTCCTGTATGGAGCGCTATTACTGAAGAAAAAATGGCTCTTCTTTCTCCAACTCCAGACATAAGCTTCAAAACACCCTCATTTCCTATTTTATCAAAGACATATGAGGAGTATGGGCCCGGAAAACCCCCTAAAGCCTTAATGAAGAGACCAGCGTCCTCCAAGAAGAACGGTTTAGGAAGATATTTGGAGAGCCAGAGGGCTGATGTAACAGCTACCTCAACTAGATCGTCTGCTTGGGGCTCCAAGTACTCTACTTGAATCCATCTCAGGCTGGCTACGTCCTTGAGCATCCTACTGAACTCCAAGAACTTATGTCTGTTAGATGATGCGAAATACACCTTGATCATTTATATCTGCCCCTCGCCTCTACAATTGCTAGCCTCCTTATTACTTTATTAGCCAGCTCTCGGCAGCAGCTCCTATATCCCATTAAGAAGGATATCCACATGTCTTCCCATTCATCGGTGATCGATACTAAAGACCTCTTCAGAACGTACAGATCCACCGCATAGTCCTCTATACTATGGGTATACTCGGCTAACCCAAAATCTATCAGGCATATTTCCCCTCCAGAAGCCAGTATTGCATTATACGGGGTGAGGTCATTATGGGCTATGCCGGAGGAGTGAAGCTTGCATACAATATCTCCTAATTTCATCATTAGGCCCAGATTTAGGGAATCAGCGAGCTTGGTACCTTCTATATACTCCATCATAAGAGAATCCTTCCATATATCTAGGATTGCTGGAACAGGCACTCCTCCAAGTCTGGCTCTCCTCATAAGCCTAGCTTCCTTACGAGTACGGCTTATTCTCAACTTAATATCAAGTAATGGGTTCCTGTAGCCTTTCTTTATTCTTCTTTTGATCACTACAGGAAGGCCCAGTAGCTCCGCCTTGTATATCTCAGCCTCTGCTCCCTTGTATATCAGTTCCATCCATACCTTCCCCTCAGAGGAACGAAAGCTACCTCAATTATCTTTTTCTTTATCATTCTTCCATGGGATCTCTCTACTAGGAGAAGATCTTGCCCAAGGAAGCTCGGGCTCCCTACGGGTATGACCATCTTCCCTCCCTCCCTTAATAGATCAAAGAGGGGTTTGGGTACATCTGGAGCAGCGGCTGTCACTAATATTCTATCGACTTTCATTCTCAAGGGGATACCGGCGCTTCCATCCATGTTAATCACATGAACCCTGCTGGAGTATCCTGCCTCCCTCAAGTTGAGATATGCTTGGATCGAAAGTATTGGGTTTATCTCCACAGTTACAACTGTTCCCCACCTATGGGGGGGCTCGCTTGAAGGGGCAATTATTTCAGCAATCGTTGCAGCATGATATCCACTCCCCGATCCTATCTCGACAACTAATTGGCCTAGTTCCAAATCTAAAAGCTCGTCCATCATGAAGACCATATGGGGAGCGCTTATCGTTTGACCCTCACCTATTGGTAGGGGAGTATCCACGTAAGCCATGTTTCTGTACCTTTTAGGGACGAATATTTCCCTCTTGACCGTTTCGGCAGCTCGCCTGACTTTTTCTGTTCTTATTATCCCCAATCTAATGAGTCTCTCCACTAAAGATTTATGATCTCCCATCTAATGATTATTATGCCTGAGGAAATAATAGCTTATGGTCACCCCAACATAACAGCTAAGCATAGGACTACAATGGAGGTAACTAAGGATTCTGTCATTACGCCTAGGGCAGATTGTATAATAGGGGTTAGATCAAGTAAGGCAGTATCAGATCTTTCGGGAGAGCTTAAGAGGCATCTGCTGGAGGGTGGTCAGATCAAGATCAATTTAATTGTTCAGGACATGAGTTTCTCCTTCTCAGCATGGGGGGATTCCCGTCTCAAACTGACGAATAGGACTGATATGGTAATTAGAAGATCTACTTACATAGATGATCGAACTCTAGCTGTGAAATCTAATGCTGCGGCGAGAGACATCCCGAGGGATATTGCAAAGGCCTTAAGAGATTTCAGAACAATTATTGTGATAGAAATAATGTTCTAATCTAAAATCTGAAATCTAAAGCTAGGACTCAGATGAAGCCCTGCTCCTTTGGATCCAAGGGTTTCAGTAGTTCCCTCATGTAGGACGTTGCATACATACCAGATTCCAAGAAGAAGGATGTTACGACATAGCTAGCTCTCCCTATGACCTTAACATTTAAGGCGCGACCTAAAGCCTTTCTTAGACCACCAAGGGCGCTTATTTCCGGCAATTCTCTGAAAAGAAACATTTCTTTGGAGATACCTTCGTTCCTTAACAGGTCTCTCACTTCTTCCTTGAGCCATTCTCCTTTCTCCTTGCTCATTGCTCCTATTAAGGGGAGTAATAATTCTCCTTTCCTTCCTTCATATAATTCTACTTCTCCATTGCTTTTCACTATAAAGTCTCCAGGTTCTGGTTCTAAACCATGAAATATTCTCTTAGAAAGCAGGATGTTGAAAAGGTACGATTGGTAGGAGTGTATGTAGAACCTCAATAGATCAATCCCCAATAGGTTAGATAGCTGCTTAAGGCTTCTAGCCGATCCTGCTTGATAACCTTGGCGCTCGATCATATCTACGGCATCTTCTATGGATCTTAGAATCAAGGCCTTCCCTATCTCATGGTTGAATGGTTCTTTAATACCGAATCTTTGGTAAGAGAAGAAATTTGGGAACTCAGATAGCTCATACATGGAGCTTATTCCCCTAACAACTAAAGTGAAGTGATTCCCATCGTTCATTCCCCTCGATATGGGCTCTTTATACCTGCCTACGGGTTTCACTATGAAGCCGTTCTTCAGGCTTAAGGCCTTGTACCTACCTTCTAAGGAGAGAAATTGAAATGATATCGATCTAGAGTCCTTAAGGCCAGCATATCTGATCCTACCATCAATTACCCTGTTTATACGCGATATAAGCTCCCTCGTATCCATCTTAACAAACTTAGCCGCAACTAAATAGAGAAATGGACCCTTCTTTAGAAAAGTCTCTCTCCCCAGAAGAACCCTAGAGGCCCTTCTACCCATGAGAACTTCATCCACTATGAAATCACTCAATTTTTCTCTTAGCCTACCTCCAAGCCTAGGATTAGATGTAAGATAGGATAGCATCCCCAACCTTACATCTAAGATTGGTGGCATCACCTGTAAAGCTTCAACCTCCCCGTAACCTTGTCTACCTTCTCATTTTCATGGGGTCCTATGCCTACGGCAGTTAATGTGCCTGGTTCTAGTTCCGTCAAACCAGCATCTCTTATGATGACGGCCACCAACCCATTTCTGATGGCCTCTTGGTATACTTTTACCAGCTCTTCCTCACTATTGACTTGAACTACTACTTTCTTGGCCCCTTCTTCCCTCCATCTCCTATATACATCCGGTATTTTCCTCCTAGATTCCTCCGCGGCTTCTAGTGAAGCATGAGCAGCTTGCGCTGCCAACTTACCGCAACTCATACCAAGATCCTTTCTCACGACAATTACCTGCTTATACCTCAACCTATCACCTCATTAAATACCTCCACATATTCCTTCGCTACAATTCTCCAAGTTCTCTTTAGAGCTCTCCTTCTACCATTTTCACCCATTTTTCTCCTCAAATCTTCGCTCTTCAGGAGAGCTATTACCTTAGAAGCTATAGCTCGAGGTTCCTGCTTAACTAGGAACCCGTCTATTCCGTCCCTTACAGCGTCCCTTAACCCTCCTACATCTGTAGCTACTACGGGAGTACCGGCGGCCAGCGATTCAAGGGCCACTAGTCCATATCCCTCGTATCTGGCTGGATGCAGGAGGACATCTGCCGCCCTGTAATATAGGGGTACTTCTCTGGGGTTTTTTCTCCCCACAAAATATACTCTATCTTCTAAACCGAGGGACGAGACTTGCGCCTTCAAATATTTTAGGAGAGGGCCGTTTCCTATCAAGACGAATTTGGCATCTACTTCCCTGAGCACTAGAGAAGAGATCAAGGGTATTAGGTCGAATCCCTTAGCATAGGTAAAGGCCCCTATGGACAAAACTATATATCCGCTTAGCCCTAGCATCCCCTTAGCTTCTTCTCTCGAAGGTAGGCCTGTAAATAGGTCTGGATCTATACCTCCCGGTATTATCCTGTTTACCCTGATACCTAAGTTGCTTAGCTCCTCTTTGATCCAACTGCTTACTGATACAACGGCGCTAGCCCTAGAGGCAGCTAGCTTAGATATCGTTCTCATTCTGAGATCACTCCCGTGAAAAGTGACAACATATTTCCTGCCTGCAAGGCTAGCGATGAAACCAGATAATCCTGAAGTGAGGGCGTAATGAGCCGATATTATATCAAATTGATCTTTAAGTAGGGAGTATGCCGAGTACGATATGAAGGTCAGACCCCTGATCCCCGGGACTCCTATTTTAGGAGCCTTCTTAACCTTCTCCCCGAGCTGTGAAGATGCGTCTGCATAGGAAATGACAGTTATCTCATGCCCCATTGCCATCAGTTCCCTCGCTAGGTAAGTCACGTATATCTGAACCCCTCCTGTATCTGGATAGTAGGGCCCGACCAAAGCTACCTTCATCTCGCGAGAAGATCTGTTATGTAAGATAAAGGTAGATGTTTGAAGCTGAAAATTTAATTCGGAGGATAATGCATATGCCCATGATCCTTCATGGGAGTTAAGATAGGTGATATTGTCACCAGTAGGTTGGAACTCAGGCTGAAAGATCTATCTGGAAAGAAAATAGCTTTAGATGCCTTTAATGCCATGTACCAGTTCTTAGCTAAGATAAGGCAGCCAGACGGAACCCCTCTAATGACGAGTAGAGGCGAGATCACTAGTGTCCACTCGGGTATATTTTATAGAACAGCCAATTTGTTGAAAGAGAGGATAATACCCGTATACGTGTTCGATGGTGAGAAACCTGAGTTTAAAGCTAAGACCGTTGAGGAGAGAATAAGAATAAGGGAAGAAGCAGAGGTAAAGTGGAAGGCAGCTCTTGAGAGAGGTGAGCTAGAAGAAGCTAGAAAGTACGCTCAAGCAGCACTTAACGTGACTAATGAGATGGTAGAAGACGCTAAGAGGATATTAGAGCTTATGGGCATACCTGTTGTACAGGCACCAAGTGAAGGTGAGGCCCAAGCTGCATATATGGCAGCTAAAGGAGATGTATGGGCTGCTGGATCTCAAGACTATGATTCCCTCCTCTTCGGAGCGCCAAAACTTGTTAGAAACATTACGATAACGGGGAAAAGGAAGGTCCCTAGGAAGAACGTTTACATCGATATACATCCAGAGCTCATAGAATTAGATAAAATTCTTAAGGAAAATGGTATATCAAGAGAGCAGCTCATACTCATAGGTATCCTTGTAGGATCGGATTATAACCCGGGAGGGGTTAAGGGGATTGGAGCCAAGAAAGCCCTAGAGCTTGTGAAGAAGTTTAGGGATCCGGAAGTGCTCTTCTCTAAGGTAGAATGGGAATTCGATGTGGATCCCATGTCCATATATGATTTCTTCTTGAATCCCCCCATCACAGATGAATACGGAATTGAGCTGAGGAAGCCGGACAGTGAGAACCTGTTCAAGTTCATGGTGGAGGAGCATGAGTTCTCCGAGGACAGGGTAAGGAAGGTGATAAACGAGATAGAGGAATCTTACAAGATGATAGCCGGTGGCGGGCTGGAAGCCTGGTTCTGAGCTGAATCATTCCTCATCCGGAGTTAAGTACTTCCTTTCCTCAGAAACCTCTATTAGAAGCTCTCCCTTCTTACCGCTGGAGGATGTTATAATCTTTCCCATGACCTCGAGCTTAAGAAGGGCTTCCTCTATCTGGGAAAAGGACACCCCTGGTAATTTAGAAGATACTAGATCGTAAAGCTCTCTATCGTTTATGACACCTCTGCTCCTTACTATATCGTAAATAACAGTAACTAGGGGAAGGGGTTTGGACATTTAGCCTGCCCTACTTACTCCTTCCAGCTCAGCGCTGCTAACACCCTTGACTCCCTGTATGATATCCATTATCCTATCTGTAATGCCATCTTCCTCGGGGGCTGTAAGTACTATACTTAGGGAGGTTATACCGAATCCTATGGGTTTCTCCTCATATTTCTCTAATTTTCCATCTATAGATGAAATTACCTCCTGCAACTCTTGAACCACTTTAGCCGGTTCAACGCTCCCATCTAAAAGCACCCTAACAAGTGCCATTATCCTAGCCATCAGATCACCTCATGGCCCAGCGAATCCGCAGTTTGGACATACATATTCATTAGCTTGCTTTCTACATGTGTTGCATCTAATAATCACTGCTTCCCCGCAATTCGGACAGCGAAAGGCGACCACTCCCCTCTCATAAGTGACCTTTCGCCCGCATGAGGTACAGAATATCTCCTCATCAGGAGGTAGCAGGGTGAATACTAGGCTCTCCTTTGACAATTTCATACACCGATATGGCTTGATCATTGGTAATTTAAAGATGTCCTTGGCTAGCTGGTCTGGGATCTGAACCTATCGGTGAGCCTTATCAGATAAGTTTTACCCGATTTCTTCCTCTCAATAACTTTTCTATCGACTAATTCCTTGATAAGCCTACTTATTTTTGGTTTAGAGAATCCGATGAGATCAGGAAGCTCCTCCTGGGATATCTCTCCCCTTACCATTACGGCTTCTATCAATTTCCTTTCATCTACCGTGAAGAAATCCATTAGATCTACCTTTCCTTCCCTCTTATGCAAAACAAATCTAAGGGAAAGATACGCGATTATTATTCCAACCAAGATGCCGGTAACTAGGGGAACGGGATTGGCCATTTCTCTTAATATATATGAAGGGGACCACTTTCCATATCCCAGGGAAGGAGCACCGACTTCCTCTAGAACCTTCAATTCGTAGCCTTCAGAGGATAATCTCTCCATCATATCTTTATTCAGGCTGTTACCTATTACTATGATTGATTTAACATTCCTTAGATGCTCTTTCAGGGAATCCATGAATCCTTCTGGTGGTTTACCATCCTTCGTGTATATTATGGGTGCGTTCCTTTCAACAGCAGCGGAGAGAGCGACCATGTAATAGGACGAGTTCAGGCCATCTGCAAGAACGAGAGACTCGCAATCGCTCCAATAGTTTACGGCCAAGGAAAGAGATGTATCCAGTCTAGTGGCCCCACCTACCCTGCTAACAGATGCTCCCATACTCCTGATGCGGTTCTCAAACTCGGTAGGTACTGCATTCGGAGCCCCTATTATAAGGATGCTCACGCTTTTCCTGAATCTCATGAAACCAGATAGTAAGCTAAGTACCTCCCCCTCATTGTCAGCAGTCAGGTGGATAACCCAAGATCCATGAGTTATCCCGTATGCCATGGCAACCGCCCAGTCGGTGTATATATCTCCCCTTACCACAACGGCATCGAAATGAGGTTGTTGAGCTGATATAATCACAGCTGCCTGAGAGAATATCAGAAGTATGAGCAGTAGAGCAATAGCGGGCCCGCCGGGACTTGAACCCGGGACCTCCGGCTCCGCAGGCCGGCGCTCTAATCCTTGCTGAGCTACGGGCCCGTTCATATAGCAACCTCCTCCTTGAAGGGTACTCTCCGTTGAAAAATTTATTTAGTTAAATTGCTTATTTCCTGACTAGTTTCGTCTTCTTGAACCTTAGATTCTTGCTTTTGCATCTCCTACATCTTGTAGCGGATAGGGGATTTCTAGCTCCGCATTTTCTACATATCTTATATCCTAGAAGGGCCTTCATGGCTACACTTCTCTTGAACGGGTCTTCAATAGGCATTTGATCTCCCAGCTTAGGGACAACATATGGCTTGATAAAACTTTATGCTTGGGAACTTCAATGTAGCATCATGAGCTCTGGATTAAGGGAGAAGGTTCTAAGGGAATTGAATGAAGCAGAAGTGCTACACATAAGGGAACTTATCCATAGGCTCGGTATTTCCATTTCAACGCTAAAGCCCTTGTTAGCTGAGCTAGTAGAGCAAGGTTTGGTGGAGAGGTTCTCTCATGGAGGGTATACCTTCTACAGGATAACTAGTGAAGGTAGAGGGTACCTCATGCAGGCTCATAATGAAGGTTTAGAGGAACCTAGTGAGGAAAATAAGGCCAAAGAAGGTGAGGAAGGAGAAATTAGTAATTCTTCATAGCTTCCTTAAGTAAAGGAGCTATTTCAAATGGGGTTTTAGCTACTGGGATCCCTGCTTCTCTAAATGCCCTTTCCTTACTTTCCACAGTACCTTGTCCGCTCGTTATTATGGCCCCAGCATGTCCCATTCTCTTTCCTGGTGGAGCTGTCCTTCCAGCCACATAGGCTACTACTGGTTTCGGATAATCGGTTTCCTTTATATAGCGAGCGGCTCTTTCCTCAGCATCCCCTCCTATCTCTCCCACTAGTACAACTGCCTTCGTCTCAGGATCTTCCTTGAACATTTCTAGCACTTCTATGAAGTTTAATCCTGTTATAGGATCTCCTCCTATCCCTATAGTTGTACTGGACCCATATCCAGCGTTTTTAAGGGAAATGGATATCTCATAGGTGAGAGTACCGCTCCTTGACATGATACCAACGGGACCGGGAGCGAAGGCATCTGCCGGCATTATACCTATCTTCACCCTACCAGGAGCTATTATACCGGGGCAGTTAGGTCCTATTATCACAGTTCCCCTGCTTTTTGCATAACTAACAAATTTAGCTGTATCATGGACAGGTATTCCCTCTGTTATCACAACTACTAATGGTATATTGTTATCTACTGCCTCTATTACCGCATCTAAGGCAAAAGGAGCTGGTACAAATATTATTGAAGCATCCACAGATCCAACCTGCTTAACAGCATCCTCTATAGTATCGAAAACTGGTACCCCATGTACTTTACTTCCCGCTTTGCCGGGAGTGACCCCAGCAACTACATTTGTGCCGTAATCCAGCATTAACTTCGTATGTATGGTACCTTGCCTGCCCGTTATCCCTTGAACGAGAACTTTCATGCCTTCTCGAACAAGTATGGCCATATGCTCACCAGACCTTGCTCGGAGGTGTAATGATTAAAATTATTGGTGATTCAGAAGGTCATATGAGATTACTGGAGTATGAATCTAAGAAGGCGCTTGCCTCAAGAGGAGTACCCATTCCGAGAGGAGAGCTTGCTAGAACCCCTGAAGAGGCTGCTTACATAACTGAAAAGTTGGGTGGAAGGTCTGTGCTGAAGATTCAGATACCGCATGGACAGAGGGGCAAAGCTGGTGGGATAAAAGTTGTGAGCTCTCCGGAAGATGCTAAGCATGTGGCTAATGAACTTCTTTCTAGGACATTTTATGGATATAAGCCAGAATCTTTGCTTGTAGAGGAGCCCATAGATGTGAAGACTGAGATATATGTCGGGGCAATAGCCGATAGAAATGCCAGGAGCATGACGTTCATATCTACAGCCTATGGAGGTATGGAGGTTGAAGAGATAGCAGCAGAACATCCTGAATCAATAGAGAAGAGATCAGTACATCCTCTGATAGGAATGATGCCTTATATGGCTAGAGTTCTGGCAAAAAACGCATCTATAAATGTCCCTGAAAAATTAAGGGAAATTCAAAAGGTGATTCTAGCTTTATGGGAGGTAGCTAGGGACTATGATGCTATGATGCTCGAAATCAATCCATTAGCTGTAACGAAGGATGATAGGATCCTAGCTCTTGATGCCAGAATAGAAGTAGATGATAATGCACTCTTCAGGCATAAGGATCTAGAGAAACGCTATTACGCTGTAGGAAATCCCAGAGAAGCGGAAGCCAGAAGAAAAGGTATAGCTTATGTGGAACTGGAAGGGGTTATTGGCACGATGGCCAATGGTGCCGGGCTGGCCATGGCCACGATGGATCTAGTGCACACATTTGGCGGTAAACCAGCTAACTTCTGTGATGTGGGGGGAGGAGCATCAGCTGAGAGAGTTTCAGAGGCCCTAGAGCTTGTTGTCAGCAACCCCAATGTGAAAGTAGTACTGATAAACACGTTGTGTGGTATAACGAGCTGCGTAGATGTGGCTGAGGGAGTTAAGATCGTGACGCAGAAGGGATTATTGAGGGTTCCTGTAGTCGTTAGAATGTCAGGAAACAGGGCCGAGGAGGGTAAGAAAATATTAGAAGGGCTTGGAATAAAGGCTACAGAGATGGCTGAAGAAGCAGTAGGACATGCCATAAAACTTGCCAAGTGAGGGAACTTTTTTAAATCCCTCTACTATCTGTAAAGTGGTGGGGGCCCGTAGCTCAGAATGGTAGAGCGCCCGGCTCTTAACCGGGAGGTCGAGGGTTCGAAGCCCTCCGGGCCCGCTTATTTCCATCACCTTCTTGTGAGACTAATTGAAGAGATTGTGATGAGAAGTATCTGCTTCGCAAGAGGAGGATAGATATATTGTGGTAGCCCCGCCCGGATTCGAACCGGGGTCCCCGGGTCCAGAGCCCGGTGTGCTTGACCGCTACACTACGGGGCTTCAGCATAACATTACTTCAACGTGCTCATAAGCTTTACGGTGAACTATTTCTTAGGATAAGAAAGCCTCATATAAAAATCAGGCCTCTCTTATTAGGTAAGTTTGCTTGGAGGTTAACGTCTCATTCTCTCCTTCATAAATCTCACTTTCTCTGTTATATTGCCCCCTTCTTCTATGTGCGTACCGACTACTACTATATCAGCGCCTGCTCTCACGACCCTCTCTACCTGCTGCGGTGATCTAAGGCCTCCTCCTACGATTATCCCTAGATCGGTCTTAGACCTTATCGATGTGATCATCTCAGCAGGTACGGGCTCCTCTGAACCACTGCCAGCCTCTAGATAAATCCATCTCATACCTAATAGCTCAGCTGCTAGTGCATAGGCTAGAGCTAATTCGGGTTTCTTCCTAGGTATCGGGTTTACCCATCCTACCCACCCAGCAGCACTCCTCTGACCTGGTTCCACTATTAAGTAGGCCGTGGGTATGGTTTCTATTCTCAATTTCCTAATAGTAGGGGCTGCTAGAGCTTGAGCTTGGATAATCCAATAGGGGTTAGAGGAGTTCAAGAGGGACATGAATAATATTGCATCAGCGTAGGGGGATACACCATCTACGTTGCCAGGAAAGAGTATTATAGGAAGGTTAGATCCCTCCTTTGCCCCCATTATAGTGTCATTTAAGCCAAAGGCAGCGCCAACAGACCCCCCAACAAAGATGAGATTGGCTCCTCCTTCCTTCACATCAGCGGAAATGCGCTTAGCTGACTGCTTATCAAGCTTAGCTGGATCCAAGAGAATTGCAAGAAGGGCTTCCCCTTTAGATCTCTCTCTTATCTCTTTCTCTAGGCTCATTTAAAACCCCCAATTTATCTGACATCTTCCCTAGTTATAGGGCTATACTATGCCCAATATCATCAGCTATTTTTAATGTTCTCGTAGATATGTCTAGGGAGAACTACTAAAGATGAAGAGGGGTAGTCGGGTCCTTGCTGTCGATGATTCTCCTTTCAAGAGAGGGAGAGATAGTAGGACTTTTTTGGTAGGTTTACTGTTTAGGGATATGGTACTCGAGAAATCTGTTAGAGAGATCATCACAGTTGATGGTGGGGATTCCACAGAGGCGTTGATAAGGATGGTGAAATATCCGAAGATATGGGGAGAAGCCAAACTCGTACTAACCCATGGAACTACCTTTGGAGGGTTAAACTTGCTAGATATGCATGAATTCTTTGATAGAACTAATGTCCCCATAATGGCTGTGACATCCCGAGAGCCGACAAAGGAGATCGAAGATGCACTTAGATC
>JAOZGJ010000085.1 GCA_027491785.1 Thermoproteota archaeon
TGAGAAATGGAGGAAATTGGAGGAGGAAGCTAGGGAGATAAGGAGGAAGGAAGCTGATTGGAAGTTCATAGAGAACCAGCCTCCGAGGATAAGGGCAGCCCTCAAGCTTTATGTGGAGACGGGGGATATCAGGCTATCCGCAAAGCTCGCTGAATTGAACCTTGAAGAATTCAGGGAGATTCTTAGGAAGGCAAATGTACCTGTAGTGGTCTAGCCTAAGATGGGTGCCTTCAAACTGGAATCGCGCGAACCTTCCATGGATGATTAGCTGTAAGACTTTATGATGCCTACCCTCAAGCATCTCCTCAGCCCCATGCCCATGCCATTCATTTACTGACGAAATATATGAGCGAATGCATTGAGTGGATATGTCTCCGGTACGCTTTAATTCGCCTCCCATCAGGTGGGTGTATGAGATACGAAGTAATTGCCGACAGGATGATCTCTGGTCTCTTAGCGGACCTGGGTCATTCGGTGACTATAGATAAGCTAAGAGAGGAATGTGACCAGATGCTAAGGGATGATCCCTTCGCCGGGAGCCTGTGGTCCCTGAGCCAAGTTAAGGGAAGCTATATTCTAGCGCTAGCCATGAGGAGGGAGGAAGGAGTAATAATATCGTATTTCTTCGCTGTTCCCTTGGAGGAGAAAGATGCAATTTACTGGTTAGCGGATGATGGAGAAGTTGCTGAAATGGATGAGGAGCTTGAGGAGATGCTTGAGGATAGTTCCATTGATTGGGTAGGGGGGCATTTAGGTGTGGCCTCCGGTCCTTTACTCCTAAGAACTTCAAGAGCCTTCAATGATCCGGATCTGCCAGATATATTGGTGGGAGTGAAGATAAGGGAGGAAAGGTTGATTGATTAGTAGTATTGCCTGACCTGTAGTTAACTCATTTATTCAAACTACCTAGCCTCCTCGGATCCCTCAAGACTCCCGAAATCGAATCCCGCAACGAAGGCTATTATCATAATCACAGATCCAGCTATGGCAAGCACGACCCCTAGACCTATTCCCATGAAGCTAGACACAGCCTTTCCTGTCTCTGGCATTTGGGTCTCCACACCCTTCTTTAGAATCTCCATCTCTAGTATCCAGAGGCCTGCTGATATCAGGCCTGATCCCCCGGATACCACTGATGCGGGGATCCATAGGAGGGAAGCGAGAGATGTGATTAAGGAAGCTATTAGAAGTATCAATACTAGATAAAGGATTCCTAGCCCTTCTCCATTGAGATTATAAACCAATTGCATTCCGCTTATCGATTCCGTGAATTCTATGAGGCTATATCCCTTCTCACCATTTAAAGGGATCTTAAAGACTATCCAAGGCTGTAGGAAGCTGGCAATTAATAGGATAAGACCTATTGCAGCTAGTATCCTATAAGGTAATATCGAGAGGTAGCTTGTCAACTTAGTAATTCCCTTTATTCTCCCGTTATTCCTATAATAACCTTCGCTTATGGACCATTTAGGATAATTTCTCATGAATAAGGGAAAATAATCCATAAGAAGCGGATACCTTGGTGTTCTTCATCTCATTTAGGTGCAAATTCGCAAATAATAGTGAGAAGGCGGGATCATCCTACCTTATACCTACTGTACTATACATACCTAATTAATTGTAGCGATTTCCAGTTAAAGGAATTTTAATTGATTTCGAAGCCGTTACATCCGTTATTTTATCGCATCCTAGGCATCATCCTACTTTAAGCCTTTTACCTAATTCACGTCGGTCTATGAAGTGAGAAGCTACTGCTTACTTATTAGATCAGACCAAGATAATAGGTCAGGTTAAATTGGTAGTCTGGGATTTATATGAACTCTCCCAGTTACAAGGAGGGTCTCCGCTGACTTGACGCCATCCAATGATCTTATCCTCTCATCGATCTCTGAGATATGATCCATGCTTCTGACATGAAATATAGCCACTATATTATATTTTCCGGTCAATCTGAAGACGTGAGCAGCTTCAGGTATGCTCTTGAGCTCATCGAATATATAGTCAAGTCTGTCCGGATCTATATCCGCAAGTATTATTATGGAGAAAGGGAAGCCCACCTTACTGGGCTCCACTAGCGTATAGAAACCCCTTATCACTCCTTTATCCGTCAATTTCTTGACTCTATACCTTATAGTAGCCTCTGGGACTCCTAGCTTCCTTGATATATCCGAGAAAGAAATCCTAGAATTAGATTGAAGCAGCCTGAGGATCTCAAGATCTAAGCTATCCAGACCTTCCCTTGAAGCACCCCTACTTACCACAAGGATTGGACCGGTATGTAGCTTTAAACATCAGTGGGTTCATTGCAACAGTGCCACCAAGTAGTTAATTAACTAAATCTGTTTCAAATAAAGAAAAAGAACTTTTAAAGGGGCAGTTAGTGAGAGCTGGGCAGGATCCACATGCAACTTCTAGTTCTTATATTGGAGAAGCGGAAAATAGGAGATTAGCTGTGAGTCTCAGTTAAATGAAATCCTATAACTTCTCCTTAGGCTCTATCACATAAAAGGCGAACAATATCGTCGTTAGAACCGTAATTGCGCCGGCTGTCCAGAAGGGAACTATATAACCCGTAAATCTGAGGCCCGCTAGGTTGATCGTGAGAGGGGCATATACAGCGACCAGATAGCTCCCGAGGAGGGCGCCACCTATAACCCCAGCATTAAAGAAGAGCTGCTGAACTCCAAAAATAGTTCCCCTTATCTCCTGACCCACCAGTTCAGATTGCAGTGCCCTCATTATGGGCATCCCTATGCTGAACGATACCATGAATAGGATCAAGATCAAGAGCAGGCTAGTGAGATCAGTAATGAACGGCATTAGGAATATGACAGGCCTAGAGATTATGTAGCTCCAGAGTATGAAGGGCTTCCTCTTCTCAAACCTATCGCTCAGGTATCCAGATAGGAAAGTCGTTGGAAGGCCTACTATACCCATTATCGTGAACATGAGACCTATGATGGCGGGATCCTTGACTATCTTCTCGACGACATACACTATCAGCGCTGTGTTCATTATTCCCATGGCAATTCCGTTTCCCGCTCCATTCACGTAAATCGTCTTTATGCTCCTCGCTACCTCAAGTGGAAGTTCCCTTATTATATTCATTACCTCCTTAAGGCCTGATGAAATCTTAGAAGGAGCTTTAGCGATCGTCTTAGGAAGCAAGATAGCCAATCCTGTAGCTAAGATACTTAGAAGGGTCATTACTATGAAAGGAGTTTTTAAGGCAAATATGTAATCAGAAGAGCCAACCATATCTACATAAAGCTTGTAAACTCCTGCCCCTATGCCAGGTCCGACTATATCACCTAGATTCTGTGTCATCACATAAAGCGAGATGGCCTTTCCTCTCTCACTGGGTGCCGTTACATCAGCTAGATAGGCCTCAGCTACTGGCCAAGTTATGCCAGATGCCACTCCTGTCAATCCTCTCATCAGGATGAGGCTTACCACATCATTGACAAGTATCATTCCCAAGGATGTGATCGTGTAAAGGATCATCCCCACCAAGATTAAGGTCTTCCTACCGAAGAGATCACTTAGCGTACCGGAAAAGGCAGCCACAGGTGCCCTGAAGAACATAAACGCTGCCATCAGGGCACCGAACTCGACAGCCCCTTCGTGAGCCTCTATAATTCCGTGAGTTAGCTCTGGTAGTTGCTTCAGGACGCCTTTCAAGGCAAGTACTAGGTAGGGAAAGACTGGAGTAGC
>JAOZGJ010000087.1 GCA_027491785.1 Thermoproteota archaeon
CTAATGAGCTCTTCATCGATTGAGTGATTTCGAGTATTATAGGCGATTACATCTTATCCTCATATCAGGGCCAAGAGGAGGGGTATATCGTCCTTATCCAGCACAGTCACTCCCTTGGGGTACCTCCGACGGGGCTTCCCGGCCTTAGCCTCCACCTTCAATCCTTCGGCTATGATATCCACCTCGTAACCGTCCCTCCAGTAATAGATGGAGCCGAACTTCCTCATCAAATGCTCCTGAACCACCCATTCGTAAAGTGCCGATTCTAGGAATCCTGATGCCGTCCAGATGGACATGGCCCTTGCTAAAAAGGGATCCCTCAAGAATATTTTCCTCTCCTTACGGAATTTCGGGGCTCCATCGAAGAAGAGAGCCTGTCCTAGTACCATAAGTCCTGTTAGAAGCTCCACGTACTCCCTCACTGTCCTATGAGATATGGAGAGATTAGATGCTATCGAATTGAATGATATTGGAGAGGGTGCCGCCTTGAGTAGACTGGAGATCACGCCTCTAGCTATCTCCAGGCTTCTCCCTGCTCTAAGTATCTCCCCCTCCAGCGACCTTATCAGCTGCTCCTCCGCCCTGGGATCCCCGTTTATGGGAAGTGAGAATCCACCCGTCCTCAAATAGTCCCTAAAAAGGGCTCTTATCCTGGGAGCATTGGGGAGGAGGATGCTCGTGTCTAGGTCATGCCCAGTCAAACCGATGGAGGGTTCTACCTCAACGCCCATAACTCCTAGGAACTCCCTGAATGAGAGGGGAAGGGCTAGGATCTCCCTTCCCCTACCCATCCTTCCGGGAAAGAGTTCTACCTCCCCCTTAAGCCTGAGTGAGGAGGAGCCCGTCGCAATCAAAACGTCCCCCTTGAAGGCGCCAGCATCCACGTACCCCTTCACTAGCCTCCACCATCCAGGGACGCTGGTCACTTCATCGAATATGAGGAGGCTGCTTTCTATACCTTTGGCCTCCCTCATCCTCAGGTAAGCATCTAGGAGGGATTTAAATGAATCCAGGCTTGGAGCTAGATCCAAGTTCAGGTAGAGGATGGAGAGGGGATCCCTTAAGGAGAGCTGTTCCTCTATTAGGAGGTGAAGGCCAGTGGTCTTGCCCACCAGCCTAGGGCCAACCACTATGTTAAGGGAGAAGGGCTGCAAGCCAAGATCTTCAAGCCAGCTGGGTTTCCATCTTATCTCCCTGCTCCGCCACCACGGGGCTTCGTCCGCCACCCCACATGGATTGAGCAGGGTCAGAGTTGCTTCGATACTTATTGGTTTTTATAGCATCAAGATATATATAAAACTTGATAGTGAAAAAATCAAGTATGCCGCTGACAGCGAATTGAACCTCGCTGCCTCACCTCCTATCTCACTTAAAGGACCGCGCGGCGCGCATCATCTCAACGGATAGAGATTCATGCTAATCTATTCTTTCATCTCTTCTGCTCAAGGTGAAAGAAATGGCTGATAGGCTTTTAATTCCCGTAAAATTCGCTTTCATATGGTGATTCGTTGAGTTCCGAGTCGAATCTCTACAGGTGGGCCTATAGGGCCGGTCGAACCATGCTGGATTGCCTCGCCGGGAGATCTCCGGGCCGGGAGGACACTGTCAAGAACCAACTGAGGAGCTTCATCCTTTCCTTAAGGTCGGAGCTCACTCCAGAGAGGTTCAGGAGGGCTCTGATAGATCAGATAGTTTCAGTTATGACGGACTGCGATAAATCCCTCTCACTGCCAGATGCGATAAAGTCAGAAAGGGCTTGGACTGTAGACGAGTTCTACAGGTACAGCACGGCCATACTTTCCGGTCTTTACGAAGCAGTTTTCACAACTCAAAGTTCTTCCGGCGAGAAGAGCTGATTGGGAGGTGTTGATCATGCCAAAGAGGGTTTTCCTATCTCTAGTATTGGGAATAACTGGTAACGTGAATGCTGATGCTGGGGTCGGCATCAGGATTCCCATGAAGAAGGTGATCTCGTGGAATAAGGAAGTGAGGGCCTTCGTCTCTCCTCGCTGCATCAGGAGGGGTATAAGGACTAGATTAGCTGAGAAGGGATTCATGATAGATCCCCAGACCACCCAAAAGGGAGATCAACTGACGGATTTGGGTGATCCCGTCAAGTACGTTGACGACGATCTATTCGGTTACCTAGCACCCGAGAAGGGGAAGAAAGAAGTCCAGCCTTCGAGAACCAGTCCGGTGAAGGTATCCCCCCTCATAGCCCTGCATCACACGGAGATAAGCGTTGAGTTTGCTGGAAGGTTCCCCAGAGCGGATATAAGTCCGGGAGCAGGAGAAGCGAACCCCGTTCCCTTCGAGATAGAGACCGCCCAATGGTTGGGGGGAATGCACGTGATAATCTCGGAGGATGTAGGGAGGTTCAGATCGGATGAGCTTACCAAGGAAATCGCTGGTAAGATGGAGGGAGAGTATTCATCCATGGTGAAGGCGCTGGGAATTGCCTATCAGCTTAAGGATGAGGAGAGGATTTCTAGACTAAAGGCCCTCATGGAGATACTAATAAAGGAGGGATGGACTTTTCCACGTGGATCAGAGGCTACAAGCCATCCTGAGTTTCACTACGCCATCATTTTGCTGAGTGAAAGTTTCGTACCAACAGCAAACGTGTTGAGGATGACCGAGAACATGGAGCTCGACTACGATGCTGTGAAGAGATCTCTGGAGCTTTACGACTGGAATGCTGCCTTCATAATAGACTACAGGGATATGAAGGTATTGAAGCTCCATAAGAATAAAAAGATCGGAGAAGAGACAGAAAAGCTCTCAGAGGGGGCGTTAGATGGCATTATCAAGGCTGTCACCGGTTTCCTGCTATGAGATAGGGGATGAGAGACTGGGGAGCTCGGGCGCCCTTACCTTCAAGGTATCTTTCGAGACGGCCCAGTTCAAGAAGCATCTGATAAAGCTCTACAGGGATACTTACATCGCCCCCCCACCATCAGCCATTTTGGGAATGGTAGGAGCTATGGTAGGGGTAAGGAGAAGGGAGTTGAGGGAATTCTCATGTGAGAAGGGGATCCTGACCGGAGCTGTCCTTCTGAGCTATGAGGGAACTGTCAACGAGACCATGACCGTTGTGAAAATGAAGGATTGGAGCAAGTACATTAGGACACCAAAAAGGAACGTTCTCCTCTACAAGCCAGAGTACAAGGTAGCAGTTGCATCTCCCGATTTAGAACTCATGAAGGAGTTGGGGGAGAGGATCTCTCGCCTAGACTTCGAGTTTGAGATATTCGGCGGGAATGATTACAACTTCGCATCATGGATAGGTGATGTGAGGAGGGCCAGACTCGTGAGGACCAAGGAGGGACATGGTTACTGCAGGCTAGAGGATCTGGAGGGTATTGATGGGAGCGGGACCCTCCATATAGATGAGGTCAATGAAAGTGGTGTTGTCAAATACGCTTTTGGGCAGGGAGTTACCCTCAAACTCAGGAAAGAAGCCCTGGCCGTTGATGATGGCCAAGACTCGATCCTAGTTCACGAGTCTTGGAAGTTCCTGAGGTGATGGGATGTCTGTGGAATCTCTTAGGGAGGAGATCGAGAACTGGCTGGAGATCAAGATGAAACCACCTGAGCTAATAGACCACATCAGGAAGAACCTCTCTAAGAAGCCCAATCTCGAGCCCGTAGTCGGGAAGAAGGGGAAGGGAGTTATAGTTATGGGGGATCTCATCGGGGTCAAGCACCCCGTGCTCAAGAAGCTGGCGGACCCCGGTAACATGTCTAAGAGGATTAACAGGGAGGCAAGTGAGCTCATTGAGGGAATGGTAGATCTTATCGATGCGAGGAAAGGCGAAGACCTGAGGAAGCTTGAATCTCTAGCCAGGGAGTTCCTAGACAAGGCTAGGGAGATCTCCATTGATTTCATACTAAATAAGACCATAGAAGCTGAAAACGATCTTAGGCCAACGATGATGCCTGGAAGCGTGGGAAGGGATGAGATCCCAAATCTCTACATGCCAACCGAGGAATACGAAAGAGATGAGAGGGTGAAGTTAGCCCTCCAGCTATGCAGGTCAGTAGCGGTAGGGAACTGGATCTCCATATACTTTGAGGGACCATTCCACAACTACCTCAAGCAGTTGATAAGGAGCAAGTTCAACAGGCCATATCTAGAGAGCGAGGATATAGGAGCCTCAAGCTGGGAGATGAACGAACCGTTTGTCACCCTTTTGAGGATGATCCTTTGGGCTTATGGAGAGATATCTGAGGAAAGGGAAGGAGATGAGATAATAGAGATGATGAAATCCTCATCAGGCATAATCTACTTCACCCCAAAGAGCAAAGAGAGGTACACGGCCTTCTCCTTTCCTCAGCTCAACAGGTTCGTTGATAGCTGGCTTCAGAGGAAAGACAGGAGAAAGATCCTGGAGAGCATGCTCGATTCAGTCAAGCTGACGAGTTCAGTGGCTTATGGGAGGAGAAGAGATGCTGCCGCCAAGCAGGTCGAGCTGATATATCGCTACTTCAATCTCCTAGCTACCTCCCTGATCGAGAGGGCATCCATCCCATGGGAGCCCCTCAGGAAGATGGTAGATGCCATTATAGATCTGGCAGGGGCTGGCAGGTATAACGTACCCGTGAACCTCTACTTCGTCATGATGCTAGGTGAAACCGATGAGCTCGGATCTCCTCAGGAGAGTGGTGGATAAGGCAAACGGTATCCTCCAACTCGGTTACGAACTGGAAGATCCCGATGTCAAGGAGTCGCATCCCGGAAAGCCTCTCTCCAAGCATGTTTCCGAATGCTCTGAGCTCTCCTCACGGATATGCGATGTCTTTGGACTTGATAGGCGATTTGCTAGGTTTTCCGATGTTATATGTTCACTCCACGATCTTGGCAAGCTCCATCCTGAGTGGAAACCTGGCATCAGGAAGATAAAGCACTCGATCGAAGGGGCGGAGATCCTGAGCAAGTTGAGGGGGGATGAGTTGGGTAAGCTCACGGGCCTAAGCAGAGAGGAGCAGGATCTCCTCATATTCATGGTTAGGAAGCACCATTCCGCGCTCAGGCTGAGCGTCAAAGGTGGTTTTAAGGAATATAGGGGGATTAACTGGCTTGAAAGCGAACCAGGAGAATCGATAGGATATGCTGACTCTTTTGGAGCCTTTAAGCTGGCTGACTTCGCATCAGCGAACGACATGGGAAATGCTATCCTGGGAATGCTGGAAAGGGAGTGGCCCAGCGAAGATTCTATCATCTCCCTGCTAGGGAAGGTGGATCTGGACAAGCTATCCATCCAGGAGGAGATATCTCACAGTCAGGGTCACGTGGCATTGACAGCCCCCACCGGATGGGGAAAGACGATCATAGGGATACTTAGCTCCATTGCCAGTTCCCCAGTTAAGCTCTTTTACGCCCTTCCTACCATAACGGCGATAAGAAAGATGTCAGATGGGTTGAAAGAACTTCTTGAGGAGAAATCGGGCGATGGAAGGGTGGTTGGGGAGTACTTCTACTTCGTCGATGTGGACCTCTTCAGGGATGTGAGTGATGTGAGCGAGGAGGAAAGCAGGCTCCTCGACTTTTACAGGCTCTTCATTCCAAAGGTCAATATAACCACGGTTGATCAGATCCTCCTATCCCTGATGAGGGCTGGTAAGTACCATATGAGGAGGTTCGAGCTTCGCAAATCAGTACTGGTGATCGACGAGTATCACCTGCTACCGGCACCGATGATAGGAGCCCTTGCTGAGGCCTTGGGAAGGTACGCATCTCTCTACGGCATGAAGGTCGTGCTCATGACAGCAACTCCTTCAAGCGCATATAAGGAGGCTCTAATAGATGCCATGGGGGACTGCAAGGTCTATGATCTCTCTAGGGAGTACAGGAAACTCAGGAGGCACAGGATGGAGCTTATTGGTGACATGGAAGAGGGCCTGGAGCTGGTGAGGAAGCTGACTGCTGAAGGTAAGAGGGTCTTAGTGATCCTGAACACGGTCAGGAGGGCTAAGGAGTTCTACAGGGAGCTGGATGTTGGGAACAAGGTGCTCCTTCACAGCAGGTTCGCCGTGAAGGACAGATACGAGAAGGAGGGGAAGATAGATGAGAGCCAAGTTCTTGTCGCCACACAGGTCGCTGAGGTCTCCTTGGATGTGAGCTTCGATTCCCTCGTCAGCGACCTGGCTCCTATACCGTCGATAATCCAGAGGGCCGGTAGGGTGAATAGGTACGGGGAGAGGGGTGTGAGGGAGCCTAACATTCACATTATGGAGAAATTGGATAGCTCTGAGCCCTACTATGATGTGGAAGTCAGGTATTCCTCGCAAGTGCTGGAGGATATGGGCAGCAGACTAGGTGAGGAGAATGAAGGGGTCTACCTAGAAATGTTGAAGGAGTACGATGAGCTTGTACATGATTACCTCTTAGACGAGGTGAACAGCTCCAGAGAGAAATTGAGGAAGAGCGTATTCGAGGGAAATCAGTTGCTTGCTTTGAGTCAGAATGAAGAGAACCTGATCAGGGATCTGAGAGGGGAAATGAATGTGCTCGCTGTACCATCGAATTATGAGGAGGATGTGAGGAGGTTGTTCATTAGGAGGAGGGAGGCCTCGAGTTATGAGGAGAGGATGATGCTCTGGGCTAAGATAAAGGGCTACCTGGTACCTGTGAAGCTTTGGATGGCCCTGAAGCATGGCAGGCATGCGGAGGGCATACCCTTAACAGTGATCGGAGAAGGGGAGGGCACTTACGATCAAGAACTGGGTCTCCTCATAGGGGATTAGCGATAGGCCGGCTCACCTAAATCGATAAATTAAACCGAGCTAAAGCCAGCTAAAGCTAAACTTTTTCCCCTGAACCGGGTGTGTGGCTCGGATGAGGAGGTATCCGAAGGCTCTGATCCTGACCCTTACTAGGGTAGCTCTGAGGCCTGAGCGACGGGAGATAGGTGAAGAAATCGACGAGCTTTCGAGGAATATGGTATCTGCCTGCAAGACCAAGCTAAAGCATATTTCCGGTCAGGTTATGATATTGGGAGACATCTGTGGCCTCTTCCTAGCAGGTAGGATCAGGAGGAAGTTGAGGAACCGTGAGGTGGAATCGATAGCTGAAGCTGGTTCCCCTTTGGCTGTAACTTCACCTCCCTATCTTCTCATCAGGACCTACGGTTTCGGCCTATCCTCCTACAGGATGGTAGTCACGACAGAGCCCAGGGAGGGAGGATGGAAGGATATTCTCTCGGCTTGGAGGAGTATAGCCAAGGTCCTGAGGGGGATGATGGACGAGAGGTTGACCTCCTCCCTTATAAGGGGATCCATGGCATCTCATTACTTCTCTGAGATTTACTCCTTCTACGAGCTCTATATAGATCCATCAAATGTCTCTCTTAGATGGAAAGATGAGCTAGAGCCCGAAATGATGCCAGATCCATCCTTGCGTCCCTTTCTCCTATCTCCCATGAAGAGATCCACTCAGCCTCCTGAACCTGAGCTTAGCTTCACCCCAGACCCCCTCTACATATCTAAGGATGGGATCTTCTCCTTCTTCTACTACAGCAGCAATGGCCCTGGGAAGAGAAGGAACATCCATCAGGTCAGGAGGAAGAGAAGGAGGTTCATAAGGATGGCTGTGGATCTAGCCCTTGGTCTTAAGGTCTACTTGGAGAATGAGGATCTCTGGCTGAGTGGAAGGGATGATCTATGGGGTGCCCTGACCGGTATGGTCCACCTTAACCCTAGGGTTGTAAACGCCCTATGGAGGGGCGCGGGTGCTAGGTTTCTCAGGCCTTACGATATACTCCTCAGAGCTATCAACCTGATAGATAGATTCGAGGCCTATGAGACCTCCTTCTGGTTTCCCTTCCCCAGTGAGTACCAAATCCTCGCTTTCAATCAAGTGGTGAGGCTCCTAGGAGGAAGGGCTCCCAGTAAAGTAAGGTCCTATCCCCTAACTGACAGGGAATTTGCCCTAATGAGGATCCTCCTATTGAAGGGCATGCTGGATAGGGAATTTTTGAAGTGGGATGATACCTCCCTCCAATGCCTCTCCAAGCTACTCTGCGTCTATGCGGATTACGCGCTGAACGAGCGCACCTCCAAGCTGGAAGGAAGCCTAGTTGACGAGATATTGAGGAAGGTAAAGTCAAAAGTTACAGATAGATGCTCTGAGGAGCTCTTAAATCAAATGTCAGCGAGAAAGGGCGGGAGATTGGGATTGACCGTGAGAGAGCTCACCATTCTAGTCAGGAGATTTACTTCCTTAAAGGAGGACAGCGCCCACCATGCAGTTACCTCAGACCTGAAGAAGCTGGAGCAATTGGAGATCCTGAGGGTGAGGGAGGGGAGAAGGCTGAGAAGCAGGAAGGCCGGGAGCAGAACCACCAAGGGTCTGAGGGTTACCTCCTATGAGCTGGATCTAGACAGCCCGCTGATCCAGCCAATGGAGAGGATCTATGAGAGCAGCGTGAGAAAAATCCTAGGAGGTCTCAAGGAGAGCTTTTTCAGCTCTGATGGGGAGTGCGATCCTTAAAGCTGGAGATACCTTTTTGATTCCGCACCTCTATTATACCGGGGCTGGGGAGGAGGGAGTTGTCAAGCCTCTGGTCCCCCGACTTCTAGGCAGAGCCGCGAGGGATGAAAGGGGCGTCCCAGCCCCTTACTTCCCTAGAAGAGATAAAATATTTGCCCAAGAGATACATTGGCCAATAGGCCTTTGGAAATTGCGGTCAGCCCTTCAGATGAGACCCTGATTGGTGATTACTCTATCGCTGCAGTGTGCTGCACCACAGCCCTCATCTTTCTAGTGCGTCCAGATCCACCTTTCCCATATGATATGACCCCAAATCCCTTTGATCTGAGTCCCCCGACGTTCGCAATCTCCCCAAACCTGAGAAGGGCATCTACCTTCCTGAGATAGCCGGGATCCTCATAGGCAGGATTAGCGGAGAAGTTGGCCCACCCAACGAAACCCACAGCGAACTTATCTCCATCATTCACCTTAATAGTTCTCACATTATGGCCCGAGATAACTACTCCCCAGGATTCTAGCCACCTGTGGAAGTCCTCCCTCTCCATCTCATCTTCCATGGGACCCAGGTAACGATTCCATGTACGATGAAGGCTGATCAGCATTCGATCTGGGAGGGGAATGGGAATGAAGATACCTCCCCTCACCCCTCCCTTCGGCCTGAAAAAAGTTGGTGTCTCGAACTTCACGGAGAACTTTCTTATTGGGCGGCTAGATGAGAGGATCGCATCCGGGTCTATCTCCTCCATCCTCACTCTGAGGATCTCGAAATCACCCCACCTAGTTCTGATAGCCCCTTCTAGAATAGCTGAGCTCAGGGCTAGAGCGACTTCTTCTGTGAAGGCTGTCACATCCAGCGTAAGGGATTCTCCCTCCATCTTGATTGGCCTAACGGAGAAATCTGTCTGGATCCTGCCAGATCTCCTGACAGCAACGAGATCCGGATCCTCTGATTCGAGGGTTTCCATGACGATCGAGTAGGATGGAAACCCCTTGAATCCCCTCAGCTGGAAGCCCGGGGGAGGGCTCAATAGGACCGAGAACCTATGCATCACCCAAGGGGGAAAGGGTAGATAAAAAGGGATTCGGTCAGGGATTTCACATATCAGGTACGAGATGATAACTTCGGCCCGTAACAACCCTTTCATTCAATCTGTTTGAGGGATTACAGTTCATCAGTGGATACGGATAGAGTTATTAGTGATACAGGCCCTATGGGGAAGGATGCCTTACCTAGATAGGTTTCTGAAAGAGGTCTCCATGATAAAGAGAGAGTTTGGTATGGAGGCAGAACGTCCAATCCCAAGCAAGGTGGAGGTAGTTAACGCATCAGCGAGCATCCATGAGAAATCCTCCATATCAGAGAGGGGGGTCCTCCGGATATCTTCCTATCTCAAGGATTACATGGGACACGTCCTGAAGAAGGAGGCCCTCTCCCTCTTCATACCATACGAGGCCGATGGGGTCCCGCAGGTTCACGATCTGGCATGGGCCTATTCCGAGATCCCTAAAGAGGTCTGGGAATCTGTTCGCGCCAAGCCTCCTAGGCCCTTCTATAACTACGATCCACCTCTCCTCTTCTCTCAGCTCAACAGAAGATCTAGGATGAGGGTCATTAGGGATACCCTCCTCTTCGTTAGGGCTTCTTCAAAGAGAAGGCAGCTTACCTTCCCTCTCTACCTTTACATACTTAATAGGTTTTTTGGCCGCTCAATAAAGCTGAGAGAGGCTGATAAGAAGGTAATAAGGGTTCTGTCAGATAACCCTTATGCGAAAACGTGCGAGATCAAGGAGAGAGGTGGGGTCAGCGAGGCATCCATCTCCAGATCGATAAAGAGGTTAAGGGAGCTAGGCTACCTGTTCGGCCCCGAGAACGTAAAGCTGTGGAAGCTGGGGTTAGTGACCGTGGTCGCATCCTTCCCTAACAGGAGGGAGTATAGGGAAGCCTTCTGGAAGTTCCCCTTCACCTACATTCAGATGGTTCCTCTATCCAGCGAGAGCAGGGTTCATGCGTACCTAGTCACTCCCAAATCATCATTTAGGGATCTCATGATGCTGGAGAGGCTTGGAGTAGAGCTAGGAGTTGTCAAGAGAACGATCCAGAGGTACAACTTCGATCCCCCCAAGAACGTCCTGGCTTCCATGGTGAGGGCCTATTTTAGCTCACCCTCCTCAAGCAGACTGGTGCCCTATGATGCGGAGTCGCCCCCTGTCCATCTCTCCAGGGCAGATATAAGGGTCCTCAATCAGGTGATGAGGAATGGGAGGGTTACGGGTTCGTACCTCAGGAAGATGGGTATAAGGTCGGCCAAGCAGAGGCTCGTCAAGCTGAGGTCTTCTGGGATAATAGGGTTCTTCTACATGGTCGAGCTTCCCAGGGGGTATGAGATGTCCCTGTTCAGAGTGGCATGCCCCTACGAGGAGATGGAAAGGCTGGCCAATACCCTCTCCTCTGTGGCAACCGCTGTAGTTCACTACATATCTAGGAAGGAACCCTACTGCCTGGCCATTTCCCTGACGAGCAGGGAGTTGAAGAGCGATCTAGCCAGAGGGCTGAAGTCCATATATGGAGATGAGATCAGGATATCTGGAGATGTGATGGACATCCACACCCTCTGGCTCCTTCCCGAGGATCTGTGGGATGAGGGGAGGCAGACCTTCAGATGGGAGAAGCCCCTGAGAGAACTAATGTCCACCCTGAGGGAGATCTCCAAGAAAAGAGATGGCTCAAAGTAATTAATTTACTCTAAAAAGAAGGAGAAGGAAAAAGAAGGAAAAGAAAAAAGAAGCGACCCTCCTACTCGTAACATAGCTATTACGTAGGAGGAGGAGAGGGCGGAACCAGAGGACCGCTCATCCCTATCACCTCCCATGCCCCAGGGAGGTATTAGGCGGCGAAATTGATCCAGATGGTGGATCATCTGATAATAAGCCATTAAATTGCTAAAGAAAGAAAATCAACTTCTATTAGTTGTCATTTAAGTTGAATAGTTCACCGCAGGATTTTTTGTTCTCCGCAAAGACTAGCCAGTTTAAGGCATTATTGTAAATATAATTTTAAACTCGGGTTAATTAGAAAAATAAATTTATATTAAGCCAGACAATACTTAGGAAATTAATAGTTTTGGCAATAACTTCGCCGCCCTTCAATGCCGGAGCCTCTTCGTAGCTGGTGTAAAAGGAAGGGTCTAAAGTTATTAAGATCTAAAGTGCCATATGTTGTGGTAGGAGATGGGTTCAATCAAGGTGTACATATCTGACCAGCTGGAAAGAAAGTTCAGGGAAGTGGCGATGAGGCTTTTCGGCTATGGTAGGGGATCGCTGAGCGTGGCATCCGAGAAGGCATTCAGCCTTTGGCTCTCCCATACCCCCGATATTCTGGAGATCTCAGAATCCATAGGTGATCCGGTAGATGCCATATACGGGATGCTCTCCCATGTAAAGAAGACGGGGGTTGAGCTTCAGCATGAAGCCAAGGAGATCAGGGCAAGGAAGGCGCTCAAGTATTGAAATGCTGATAGATGCTAACATATTTCTCGAAGTTGAGCTTGCTCAGGAGCATGCTGCGGCATGCAAAAGTTTCCTAGGGAGGGTTAGGGACGGTCTAGTGAGGGCAGCCATAACGGATTTTCACGTCGATTCCATAGCCCTTATAATGGAGAACTACGGAAGGAATTGGAAGGACCTTGCCCTCTTCTTAGCCTCGCTTTTTCTCTACAAAGGGCTGGTAATATATCCCATTGGGATGGGAGGGCGCCTCAAGGCCACCCACCTGATGAAGGACTACGGACTGGACTTTGACGATGCCCTAGCCTTGCAGGCCATGAGGGATCTCTCTATAGAGACCCTGGTATCCTACGACAGGGACTTCGACTCGATCGATTGGGTGAGGAGGATCACGCCTGAGAATCTAATGAAGGGGTGAATCGCCTATCGCCCAGAATTTCCTGTTGGTTCACAGAGTTATAGCGAGACGACAGTAGCACGTATTAGAGAGTTGCGGAGGGGATCGGCCTCTTCTCTGAGGTCAGATCACACGAACGAGAGCCCTACTGCCTTGCTATATGGTGTGATGGCGCTAAACCCTCCTTCCTATCATGCGAAATCGCGGGCAGCTATGAAAGAGGTAGAAATCACGTCTGGGAAATATATAAAAGGGGGGAGGCTAAGCCTGAACTGGAACTGCTTTACCATCCATCTGTTGTGAGCTTTCTCAGGATATCGATGAGTACCAGATCTCCATGCTGGTCATATCGGCACGAAGGCATTCAGGTACCATGCCGCGCTGGAAACTGAGTACTAAATCCCTGGTTACATCCCGTGGGGGCTGAGGTAAATGCTTTGCTTGGTGAAGAGGACTTCAGCCAGTACTAGGGCTACCAGTGTAACACCTACCTCCTGAGTAAGACCCATGAGGGAAATTAAGCAATGCCAGATTTAGGGTGAGATCGACCTGAGATCCGCCTAACGGTAACCACCCTGTCAGCTCAATAATCCACCTTTTTGATCAATATTAACAGATCTGACGCTAGATCATGCAGTAGGAGGAGTAGCCACAGGAGGAGCATCTCCTCGATATTCTAACGGGAGGTATCCATCCCCTGTAAATTCTCAGAATCCTCCTCGTCGTCCAGATGACGTGATCCCTCAGCTCATCGGTCATCTGGATCTCAATGAGCCCATTTTCGTAGAGGAGGAAGAACCTTCTAGCCACGGAGTTCATCTCTTCCTCTAGCAGCATGCTGTAGGCTGCCGCCTGAACCCTATGACCTATTGGAATCCTTCCGTCCCTGGGCTTAGGCCCGCTCTTCACCTCGACAACCAACCACTCTCCACCGATCCTCACAGCCAAATCCAATGTGCCTATCAGACATAGCCTCAGGCTAGAGAGGGAGATGCCGTACCTCCTCTCATCAACTCTGAGCTTCCTCAATCCTGCGAGGGTCTTCCTCCTCCTCTCCTTGAACCATAAATCCTCCTGCCTCTCCTTCCCAGCGGACATGTAGTCCTTCGGTGCCTCCTCAACGCCCAGTATGTGATAATAGACGACCCTTGGACAGAAATGATATTGCCTGAGCTCACTGACAGGTACCATCTCGTCCTCAGAACACGAGATCTCCTCCCTCCTCATACTCCTCAATCTCCCCGATTATCTCCCTGAGGGAGACGTAGGGCTCGGGTATCTGGAATATCTGAATGTTCCCCTTCACGCCCCTTATAGCCCTTTCAAGCCTAGCTTTCATCTCCTTCCTTCTCTCGCTCGTCATGATGCCAAGAAAGGCACTCTTCTGTATCCTAACTAGACCGAAATCTTTGCATATGCCTGCAACTTTGAACCTGATGTTGTCCGGCGTTATATCGTATATGACTAGGACGTGCATCACCACTTCACCCTGAAGGGCTCATAGGCTAGGCGACCCATGACAGCGGATGCCAGCCTCTCGGCCTGAAGCCTCAAATGTCTCCTTATCTTATGCCTTCTTCCCCTGAAAGTTACTAATGCATTCATCCTCTCCTCATAAGCCTTCAATGCCTTCTTTCTTGCTTCAGGCTTCAGTTTTCCTTCCTCCAAGAAGTTACCCATATCCTTGGCTAGGGAAAGGGCTGCCCTGTCCACGACAGGCTGTCTGAACTCCTCCATGAAGTCAACTGCTAAGGCAGGCCTCCTGTTGTTTGGAACGTGAAGAAAGCCCAGATAAGGCTCTAACCCAGTTGATTCAAGGGCAAACCATGCCTCTGACATAAGTACGGTATAGAGGTAGTTAAGGACGACGTTGAAGGGATCTTCAGGTCTATCGAAGCGTTGCTTCCTTACCCTGAATCCCAGGTCCTCGGGAAGGATGGAAGCTATGGCCGACCAGTATACCCTGCCAGCCTCTGCTTCTATTCCCATTATCCTACCCCTGAGAACCTCTGGAGAGCCCTTCACCTCATTAAGGCTCCACATTAGACTGTCTATTTGCCTAGCCGCTTCCCTAATCCTCCTCCTCTCTCCGCCCTCCCTGTTCTTAGCTAGGGATTTGAGGAGGTCAGATTGATTCCTCAGCTTCCCCATTATGAAAGCCCTCGCCAGATCCAATCCCCTCTCGGAGTTCCTGATCGAATACTGGGTCATTCTAAGGTGTATGTTGGCACCCCTCCTAGCGGGAGAGAGCTTTCCCATGAGCTTGCCCCCCTTCAGGATTAGGAGTTCAACTCCATGCTTCAGCATGAGTCTCATGGCTGCCGAAGATAAGGTAGCGCCTTTGGTATCGATCAGAACCTGGGACACCTCGAAAATCGGCACCTCCCTGAGGATCTCCCCCTTCTTCCTCACGACAAGCCTCTCCCCCTTAACCCCCAAGAACACACCGTAACTCGCTAGGACCAGACGCCTCCTCAAGGACAGACCTCCCTGAACGGGCATGACTCTGGGCACCTAACGGGCCTTCCAGGATCCTCTTCGTTCGATATTATCGCTATAGCCTCATCTCTTATGGATAGAAACTCTGTTCTCAGCTCATCGGTTATGGGAAAGACATCATATTTGAAAGTTGGCCACTTCTCAACCCTGACGTAAGCTATTATCCCGAAATCGACTGGTGCCTCCTGATCCGCCTCCAAGGCGAGGGCATAGCCAGTAGGTGCCAGCCTATGGAAACTCCTCTGTTCTCCCGTCTTTATATCAGCTACAACGCTTCCCTCTGAGTAAAGATCAACCCGAAGCTGCTGGCTTAGCCCTATGAGGCTCCCATCCACCACCATCTCCGTGATGGGAGGAACCGACATGGCAACCAAGGAATCTAGGTCAATCCATGGATGCTTGGAAAGGATCCTGTCTAGATTACCGGCCACCTGAACCACTACATACTTGTACAGCCTGACAGCCCCATCCATCAGCTCGTTAAATCCGCTGTCATCCTCATGCTCCACGCCCAGATCGGATGCCAGTTCCTTCACGACCCTAGTCGCCTCTGGTAGAAGTTTTTCCACGATCTCGTGGCCTGGAATCATTCCACTATTGAATATGAACCTTTTTGAGTCAGTAATAGCTCTAGATATGACCTCATGATAAACTACGCCCCTCATAGCTGCGAACGATAGCTTAGGCCTCAGATGGAGGATCCTCCTAACATAAATGTCCCTCATTGTATCGCAGTATCTCCCAGCCAGTTCACTCACACCCAATCCGAGGTTCAAAGGAGGCCTGACAGGAGGAGAGTCCCAGTCCCACCCTCTTATCCTAGCAGGGGGTGAACTGATCCTCAGGGATCTTATCCTCTTCTCAAGCTCCCTCCTCCTAAGGATGGGCATATATCATCTCAGCTATGCGAGAGTAAGGGAAAACTTATCGGTTATTTCCCGATATTTCAGGAAAGTAGCATTTCGTGAAAGAATCTCCCATCTTTAAATTGAACTGCTATTCATATATTTCGCTGCCCTTTATAAATCGAT
>JAOZGJ010000097.1 GCA_027491785.1 Thermoproteota archaeon
CACCCAATCCAGAGTTCAGGTCTATGTACACATTACCATCAACATCATAGAGCAGGGATCCCTGTCCTCTCTCAACAACTAGAGGATAAAACCGGACATAAGAGGGGGATATAACCTTGGAGTCCCTTTCTAGGATCTCCCTAGCCTTCGGGCCAGGAGGCGTGATCACTATATTGGGTACATTCATATAACCACCATATCGAACTTCGAATCGAATTGTTAAAAATACACCAGTTTGAATTCTGACGCGATAGAAGCTTTCTGTATCACTCCTTAAAGGAAGAAAATATAATATTTTACTTCATATTAGGATATTTATTTCTAATAGTTAATGTTTAAAGAAAGATTTTTGGTCCTACTTAAGTGGTTGCTGCCAATGAGATATCCCCTAACTAATAATAGACTAAAGGTTTGATAAAGCAATAGATTATCGCTTATTGAACTTTATGCTAATTAAATGAATCATAAATTTTTATCAACTAACTTTATATCAAGTCCTAAATCTATTGACATTGTTTTAGCCTATAACTAGCAACTTATTAGATATATTAGCTGTATATTCTTTTTAAAGGAGGGTAATCCCTTCTTAGCACTATAACAAATAAAGTTCCATCTCCATAGTTCTACTCAAAAAACTTACGATTAATGTCATCGAACATAGGGGTAATATTAAAAAGATACAGAGTCCTAAGATCCTCCAAGGGGATACCCCTATGAGAGAGTTGAACTTGAAGAATCTATTCAAGCTGCTGGCCCTCCTAGTAATGGTGGCGGTTCTCATACCACTGCCATCCCCGGTATCAGCTAATCCAGGCGGACCTAGAGCTAAAACGCTTTACTTCGTTGAGTACGTGAACCCAGAATCCGCTGTGCTTGCCACTATGAAAGGAGATGTAGATTGGTACTACTATCAAGTGCCTGTTACTCTAATAGATAAAATCAAATCGAGCCCTAACGTTTACACGCTGGAGAATCCCTTTGGTATGATCACAGATATCCTGCTGAATCCGGCACCTTTCAGTAACGGTGAATTCAATCCTTTTACGATAAGAGAAGTGAGATTCGCTTTGAATTATCTGATAGACAGGGATTTTATAGGTAAAGAGATTTACAAAGGATACTTTACACCTTCAGCCACGGGAATAGCTCCACTGTATAGAGACTATCTGTATATAAAAGATTTAGTTGAAAAATATGACCTCTTAAGGCATAGTAAGACAAGGGCTTTAGGTCTAATCAACAGTGCGATGAGGAGAGCAGGTGCAAAATTAGTGAATGGTAAATGGTATTATAATGGAAAACCTGTTACACTCAAGGTAGTCATCAGAACAGAAGACGAGAGGCTTCAGATAGGCAACTATATTGCTAATCTGCTAGAACAGGCAGGTTTCACTGTAGAGAAACTGTATGTGAATAAATATAAGGCTCGTAGTTTACTTTATCTCAGCGATCCCGCTGAGGGAGGATGGAGTATCTACACAGAGGGATGGGGTTTTGGATTTAGTAGGAAAAGCGATTGGATACCAGCAGTGTTCAACGCGCCTTGGTTGGGAATGTTGCCTGGCTGGGCAGAGCCGAGCTACTGGAATGTCATTAATCCGGAGGCTGACGCTGTATCACAGAAACTCCTGTTCTCTCAATATAACAGCGAGATAGAGCGAGAACAGCTAATGAGGAAGATAACCGAAATTGGCATCAAGAATGCTTGGAGAATATGGCTTGGCGTTCAGAAGGCTGTCTATGTAGCAAACAAGAAAGTTCACGGCATAATAGCAGACTTCTTCCAAGGAGCTGGAGGAAGATGGGCTCTAATGAATGCTTACAGGGAAGGATCAAATGAGTTAAGGGTAGCCGCACCGTCAATACATACATCAGCTTGGAATCCTATGGGTGGTTTCACATGGACATATGATTCCGTTATAGAGAATGCTTTCGCAGGATCTGGCTTAGTCACGCACCCATTCCAAGGTATAACCATACCTTGGCAGACTGTATACAAGGTTGAAACCAATTATAAACCGGGAATTGGCCCACAGCCAATAAGCGTACCTCAAGATGCAATAATATGGAATCCAAAGCTCAATAAGTGGGTTAAAGTAGGCCTAGGAGTTAAAGCTAAGTCTCACGTAATATATAACATGAAGTACGTCACCAAATACCACGATGGATCTAAGATAACAGTAGAAGATGCATTCTACAACCTGTACATGTGGCTAGAGTGGGGATCGGATGATTCTCAACCAGGAAAGCCTGATAAGTATTACGACCCTGATATAGAGTCAACTACTGCTTATCAAACTGCCACACTGATAAAAGGCGTCAGAAAGATTAATGATACTGCGTTCGAGGTCTGGGGAGACTACTGGAATCCTGATGATTGGGACATAGCTGGTACTCTATTCTTTGGGCCGGATTGGCCATGGGATGCTCTCGCAGTCTGGGAAGGAGTCGTCACAGAGGGCAAGTATGCCTTTGGAGAGTCCAGTTCCAAGGCAAAGGGAGTACCTCAACTAGACCTAGTTAATCCGAAGCACAATGCGGACGTAGAGGCCAAGCTCAAGGAGTACATAAAGGAGAAGTACGTACCTATGGGAATGAAAGGCCTAATCACGCCGGATGAGGCTGTTAAGAGGTATGAGAATCTACTCGCCTTCGAGCAGAAGTATAAGCACACGCTTGTGAGCTATGGGCCGTACATGTTAGTGGAATTCAACCCAACGAGCGGATACGTCAAGTTGGTTGCTAACAAGTATTATCCATTCGGACCAGAGAAATGGGCTGACTTCGTGCCAGCCACGGCATCCATAGACCACTTATTCGCTCCTGACTTCGTAGACAAGACGAAGGAAACTTCGATAAAGGTGCTCATATCTGTTGCAGGGCAACCTTCTAGCAAGGCCGATGTCGTATATAGAGTAGTATCGAGAGCCACACTTACTCAAGGTAAGACAATATATGAGGGAACAGCTCAACCGGGCAAGAACCCTGGAGAGTTTGTGATAAAGCTCGAACCAGGTACCATGGCAACATGGCCGCCCGGACCATATGAGCTACTGGTAGCCGCCGAAAGCAAGAGAGTACCTATGTGGAACTATGCCAGTAAGGAGTTCTTCCTGATAGGTCCTGTGAAGGGTCAGATATACCTAGGATACCTTGGTCAGATGCTTGGTAAATCGCATGCATACGTAGGATTGAAGGCAGGCGAGGACGATAAGGTCGCTGCAGGATACATAGTGCAGAAGATGGGTGCAAAAGGACCTGATGCCGTGGGATCAATAGTACAGCTTCCTGAGAAAGTAAATGCCTTCCTAATTGGAGGACCCGAAGTCAACGGAGCCACTAAAGAGGCTAATGAACATATGGGCATAAAGTTCACGAGGATGGGATCAAGCATAACAATAGAGGTTGGCGGACGTAAATTCACTACCACCGGAGCTGACTACGGAAAGAGGGACTATGCGGTAATATCGATAACCAAGATCGGTGATAGAGTATTAGTTACAGTTGAAGGTACCACGAGATATGGAACGCTAGCTGGCGCTAGATTCCTAGCAGAGAACTATCAGCAGATGGCTGGTGCCAAGTGGGTTGTTCTAAGCTGGACAGACCTCAACTCTAATGGAAAGGTTGACTTGAACGAGATCGCTGTGGAAGCTACTGGCTGATCTTTCCTTCCTACCTTTTTTATTTATATAGTCTCGCTGTTCTTCATCCATATCTATGTTTAAAATGAAGTTTCCTTACTCAATAAAAGGTTGGAAGAGAGGGTTCCCAGATGGCAGGATATGGAAGATACCTCACTATCAGGCTCATTAATTCCTTAATAGTAATATTCTTCGTCTCTCTATTCACCTTAGCTCTATTTGGGCCATTCGTTGACCAGCAGTTGAAGCAGGAGATAAGACAGAGTGTCAGGCAGCAGATATTATCAGCAGGAGGTAAGTTTGGAGGATATCAAAACAAAACTGAGCTGGAAAAGGTGATTAATCAGAGAATAGAGCAGAGAATTAAAGCCTTAGGATTAGATAAACCTTGGTATATTAGGATATGGGGTGATTTGTACCGGTTATTTACGTTCAATTTCGGAATGGCGTGGGTGCTGAGGAGTGACTCCGGCTCCCAGTATGTAGCTGATATAATAATCGAGAGGATTCCTAGAACTGTCATACTCTTTGCCTTAGCCACCCTGCTTAACTACGTCTTTGGCATTTACCTAGGGATAAAAGCCGCTTCAAAGCCTAATTCCCTTTTTGATAGGACAACCGTGATGGGAGGTTTACTTGGATGGTCCTTCGCCACATGGTGGGTTGGTATGGTAATGATTTACGTTTTCGCATACATATTTCCGATATTCCCACTGGGAGGGATGACTTCTGTTCCTCCACCACATGATCCATTTAAGTATACTTTAGATGTACTCTGGCACCTTACATTGCCCACAATTACGATGGTGTTAGTCGCTGTGGGAGGTATGGCGTACAGCTATAGGAACTTAGCTATAGGTGTACTGACAGAGGACTACATTGTAACTGCAAGAGCCAAGGGACTGCCTGAGAGAGACGTACTCTACAAGTACGCACTTAAGATGATACTTCCACCTATTTTAACTGGAGCTACTCTTGCAATTGCTGGAATATTCTCTGGAGGCTTATTAACTGAGATAGTATTTAACTGGCCGGGTATGGGTTTATTATATTGGGAGGCTATAAATGCCCTCGATATACCCGTCCTGATAGGGGATGTATATATAACCACTATTCTACTGGTTCTCGCTAATATCACGGCGGATTTACTCTACGGAGTCGTGGATCCCAGGGTGAGGCTCGGGGCTAGGGTGAGTCAATGAGTAAGTGGAATGCAGTAAGAGAGATACTTAGGGAGTTTCTTAGGAGGAAAATAGGTCTCTTAGGTCTTATTATGCTTCTAATCTTTGTAGCAATCGCTATAATGGCGCCTATTTTAGCTCCAATAAACCCAAGTGATTATAGAAGTCCCACAGCTTGGGTTGAGTACCCTAAGGGCGTACCGCCCGAATGGATTGCTTTGTTTTCAGGAAAAAAGCCAGCCAGGCATCTCGTAGTGAAGAACTATCAATTAAGCAGAAGTAGGTTCTCTGGATTTACAAATACAACTCTCAATTACAAGTTCAAGATAGATTCAGATACCCCTCCGAAGAACGTAATAGTTGTCATGAATGCGAGTAATATAACACAGGCTTTCATTAGACTCAGGTTAGTAAGGCCCGATAACAAGTCTTTAACACTGAAAACGTTGTCTATAACAGCCAGTTCTCTTAATCAATCTCAAACCCTTAAGATATCTCTCTTTGAAGATAGTGACTTCTTGGAGAACGTGGTCACATGGCTAGCTAATCAAGGGGTCAATGTTAAGAAGGGAACGGTCAATTTGGGAGATTATATATTTCTTAATCTCAAGAATGGGAAGGTACTTAAGGGAAACTACGAATTCAGAATAATGGCTGTATCTACTTATGATATAAAATTTAATAAAGCAGAGATAATTTTACTAGGAACAGTTTACGGGCTAATGGGGACAGATGCTTTCGGGAGAGATCTTTTCTACGGATTAGTATGGGGGACGCCTATAGCATTGCTGATAGGAGTTCTAGTATCGGTATTATCCACAATGATAGGCCTCTTCTACGGAGTATTTGCCGGTTATGTAGGTGGTTACATAGACGAGGTCCTCATGAGGATAGTCGACGTGCTTCTAGCCATGCCCGTCCTTCCGATACTTATAGTAATGTCTCTCGTCTTTAAACCAAGCTGGTGGCAAATAGCCCTAATGATAACTATATTTGGCTGGGAGGGCTTATCTAGGGTAGTTAGAAGCATAGCTTTACAGTTAAGAGAGAGCGCATTCGTCGAAGCAGCTAGAGCTATTGGGGCATCAAAATGGAGGATAATGCTCAAGCATATAGTTCCTAATATAGTTCCCTACACTGTAGCCAGTCTAGCATTAGCAGTCCCAGGAGCCATATTAACAGAGGCTTCATTGAGCTTCTTAGGCCTAGGAGATCCAACTTTCCCAACGTGGGGAACGATCTTACACGATGCTGAGGTAGGAGGTGCTTTATCATCGGGCATGTGGTGGTGGTTCATACCACCGGGACTCCTCATTGCCTTAGTCTCCATGAGCTTCGTATTCATGGGATATGCAATAGATGAGATAGTAAACCCAAGGCTAAGGAGGAGATGAGCGTGGCCCTTCCGGTAAGCAGAACAATAATTGTCGGTAGTATCATAGTAGCTGTAGGACTCTTTCTTGCCTTCTTAGGGGCATATACAATACAGAGAAAGATTTGGAGCCAAAAGATTTCCATAGCACCTCACATCAAGAAAACTATGCAGATAGGCAAAGAGCCATATAGTTACTTGAGGGGATCTCTAAATTCTGGGCAATCTAATGGTTCCCTCTTGCTGGTAGACGCTAGCACAGGTGAAATACTGTTAAGTGGTAATATATCTGAAATGAAAGAATTCTATATAGCTAGGAGGGGCTTGTCTAAGATATATATCCTTTTAAATTCTAACTCTACAGCTGAGCTCAATCTATCCGCATACCAGAGTAGCGAGCCATACGCAATCCTTGGAATCCCTGCGTTTATCTTAACTTTTGCCGGGATGATCTTATTCCTGAAGAGGATTATGGGGCAGGTTCCTGTTAAGGAGGAAGAGAACGTATAGGGGTGATTCATTGAAGGTACTCGAGGTTAAGGATGTGAAGATGTACTATGAGATCCCATTTAGAGGATATGTGAAAGCCGTGGATGGGATCTCTTTCTCCCTTGATGCCAAGGAAAGCTTAGGCATAGTAGGAGAATCAGGATGCGGGAAAAGTAGTTTGGGGATCACGCTCATGAGATTGCTACCAAGCAATGGAAGGTTAGTGAACGGTCAAGTCCTGCTGGATGGAGCGAATATTTACGATCTTCCCGAGGATAGGCTCCGAAAGGAGATAAGGTGGAAGAAGATCTCTATGGTATTTCAAGGAGCTATGAATGCCCTTCACCCTATAATTAAGGTAGGAGAACAGATAGCTGAAGCTATAATGCTACATGAGGAGATGAGTAAGGAGGAAGCATGGAAAAGGGCTGGTGATTTATTAGAGCTAGTAGGTATCAGTAGGGATAGAGTCGATAATTATCCATTTGAATTCAGCGGTGGAATGAGGCAAAGGGTTATGATAGCAATGGCATTAGCACTTAATCCAGCAATACTGATTGCAGATGAACCTACAACGGCTTTAGATGTTATAGTTCAAGCGCAGATACTCAGGTTAATTAAGGATTTACAGGAGAAATTCGGAATATCATTGATATTAATCTCGCATGATGTATCCGTTATAGCTGAGATGAGCGATTATGTAGCTGTGATGTATGCAGGTATGTTTCAAGAATATGGCTCAGCTAAGGACGTCTTTCTCAATCCCCTTCACCCTTACACTAAGGGACTGCTATCTAGCGTACCTAGTGTAAAGGGTAAGCCTAGGAGACTTGCTTCTATACCAGGGGCTCCTCCCAACCTATTGAATCCTCCGAAGGGATGTAGATTCGCACCTAGATGCCCATTTGCTAGAGATAAATGCTTTAAGGAAGAACCTGAATTGAGAGAGGTGGAACCGGGACATTTTGCGAGATGTCACTATGCGGAGGAGTTGAGAGGTGTAGAGTGGAATGTCAGGTAGCAGTGATGTAATACTCGATGTTGTTAACTTGAAGAAGTGGTTCCCCCTCAGGAGAGGTCTCAGGGAGATAGTGGGGAGAAAGCCTAGAAAGTATGTGAAGGCAGTGGACGGTATAAGTTTTCAAATAAAGAAGGGGGAAATATTCGCTTTAGCTGGAGAGTCTGGCTGTGGTAAGAGTACCACTGGAAGGACTGTCTTAAGACTTCTTGAACCTACTGATGGAACCGTGAGGTTTATGGGTAAGGACATCATGTCACTAGATCAGAATGGAATCAAAAGTTTTCTAAGGAGAAAGGCTCAAATAATATTCCAAGATCCATATGAATCGTTAAGTCCTAGGATGACTGTTGAGGATATTATAGGAGAGCCTCTAGAGGTACATAGGTTAGTTAACTCCAAGGAGGAGAGGAAGGAGATTGTATCTAGGTATTTAGAGGAGGTTGGCCTTACACCAGCTAAGGATTTCATATTCAGATATCCTCATGAGCTGAGTGGTGGTCAAAGGCAGAGAGTAGCTGTTGCGAGGGCCTTAGTCCTTGAACCGGAATTTATAGTAGCGGATGAGCCTGTCAGCATGCTCGATATGTCAATAAGAGCATCTATTTTGAATCTTCTCTTAGATCTCAGGGAAAAGAGGGGTCTTTCTTTTCTATTTATAACTCATGACCTCTCTGTAGCCAAATACATAGCTGATAGGCTAGCAATAATGTATTTAGGAAAAATAGTTGAGTTAGGCAAAGCTACTGATGTCATAGATAATCCCCAACACCCGTATACTAAAGCTCTTATAAGCGCCGTTCCAGTACCGGATCCTAGACATAAGATAGGTGAGATTCCAATAAAGGGAGAGGTTCCATCTCCCATAAATATACCTCCTGGTTGCAGATTCCATCCTAGATGCCTATATGCGTTTGAACCATGCGATAAGGAAGAACCTGAATTGAGAGAGGTGGAACCGGGACATTTTGTAGCGTGCCATTTATATGATCAGGCTAGGTAGAGGTAAAGGAAGAGTGGGCTTTGTAGCCAAGAAACTCTGGAGCATACCTCGTTTTTCTCTTCTTGGAAAACCTTTTTGGGTGCAGTATAGAGTTATGCATGGCTCAAAAGACCTACTAATAAATGAGTATTTATTAGTGAACTTAGGGGATCCTGTAAATATTGCTGCTTTATTTAGGGGAATCCCAAACAATCTCTCCGAGAGAGAACCCATTAGTTTTCCTTATTTAATCCCAAGAAGCGAACTAAGTGACGAAGAATTTGCTCTTCTAATAAATAGAGCCATAGACGAATGTAGGAGGAGAATAGAGGAGGGATATCTCAGCTTTAAAGATAGGCTTAAGGTCGTTTGGGGAGGCGCTAGATTATATGATAGGACTGTTAAAAAGAGTGAAGCAGATGTAGCACTATATTTACTGAGGAAAGCTGTTGGAGATCCCAGTAGTGCATCTTTAGGAGAGAGGGTGTTCATACCTCTTTCCATAAGTAGGGATCATATATTCGACCTAAGTAATGGGCAAGAAGATAAAGCTCTTTCCTTGCTTATGAAAAAGGATAATAAAGTCAAGGCGGCTCTTTTATCAGGTCTCTAGGTAATCCTTCGCTCTAGAGTTAGTTAGTTTATATTAATGCATGCCCCTCTCTCCTACTAGGAGGTGCTAGCTAATGGACATCGAGTATATTGTAGATCTATTGATGAGGAGGGGTTTTCTCATAAAGAGACAAAAAGGAGGAAGAGTAGAGGCGGAACTAGGTGATGAGAAAATAATAATAGATCCTCCAACAAGATCTTGGATGTATATGAGGGGAGAGGGAAAATCTGTGTATGCGAGGGCCTTCTTTTCTTTGGAGGATATTAGGGAGAAGCTGGATGATGTGAGAAATTCCGTTTTCAAATCTTGATTTTAAGAGCCTCCCCTACCTTTACTTCCTCGCCCCTTATGAAGGCCTCCACTAATTCCCTAGCAATGTAGTCCGGGACCTGCTTTGGTGGGTGCTTGAAGAAGTACGAGCTCACGCCTTCTAGTGGACCAGCAATTCCCCTATCCATTGCCAGTTTAACTGCCCTTATCACATCTATTGCCACGCCAGCAGCGTTGGGAGAATCCATTACGCTTAGTTTCACGTCCAGGTAGATTTTGAAGCCACCGAACTGCTCCGCCTCCATGAACATATACATGACCTTCCTATCACCTAGGAATGGAACGTAATCGCTTGGTCCTACCCTAGCCCCCACCTCATAGGGGATCATGCTGGTAACAGCTTCAGTTTTGCTTATCCTCTTGGTCTTGAGCCTAGACTCCTCTATCATGTTGAGGAAGTCCATATTCCCCCCTATGTTAAGCTGATAAGTGTTGAGAACTCTCAGACCCCTCTCCACGGCTAACCTGGCTAGGGTCCTGTGAACTATAGTTGCACCTAGCTGGCTCTTGAAGTCATCACCGGCAGCTGGAATGCCTTTTTCCCTGAACCTCGCTCCCCACTCGGGATCGCTCACGATGAACTCCGGTATCCCATTGACGAATCCTACTCCTGCCTCGAGTGCGGCATTCGCGTAGGCTCTACTGGCCTCATAGCTACCTACTGGTATCATGTTCACAAGGACATCGGCTCCAGCCTCCTTGAGGACATCAGCCACGTTCACGCTAGGCCTCGAATCGTCAACTAGGAAGCCCTCGCCATAGGAGAAGTTCACCATGTGAGGAGCTGCTCCATCGAGGACAGGTCCTTTCATTACTTCTACTCCGAGCTTGGGAACCTCAGCGAATTTCTCTAGTACGTTTGGCTTGGAGAATATTGCTTCGGAAAGATCCTTGCCTATTTTCCTCTCATCTATATCAAAGGCAGCCACGAACTCTATGTCTGATATGTGATAGGGCCCGAATCTAACGTGCATTATCCCAGGCACATTATCGTCATCAGAAACATCCCTATATTTAAACACGCCTTGAACTAAGGCGGAAGCAACGTTACCTATACCTGCAAGAGCCACCTTTACCTTAGGCATTCTATCACCCATTATTCAACCGCGCTACAAATATAAGTGTATTTGGAGAATTTCGGTATTTATGGCGGGAATAAGGGGATAAATAGAGGTTATACTATGAAAAAGTTGAGATGTAAGAGACGAATAACGATCTTTTCTGATATTTTCTTTATTAT
>JAOZGJ010000107.1 GCA_027491785.1 Thermoproteota archaeon
AGAGAGCTCAAGAGGGTGGAGAAATGGATGCGATTCTTGATACAAGCGTGATTATAGAGATATTCAGGGGGAACGAGAGGGTGAGGGACCGACTCGCTGAGATGGGCATGAGCTACGGTATATCGACTATAACGCTGTTTGAACTCTATTGCGGACGCTTAAAGCCAAAGGAGGAACTCATGCTGGAGAAGATCACTAAGATGCCCTTCGACGGGGAATCAGCTAGATTGGCGGGGAAAATCTACAGGGATCTGAAGAGGGAAGGTAAGGTCCCTCCCGCTAGGGATTTACTGATCGCAGCATCGGCCATAGCTCACGGGAAGTTGCTGGTGGCCATGGACTCTGACTTCGAGGTATTCAAAAGCTACGGGCTTAAGTTAGAGCTGATCAGATAGGAAATACCTAAATGTTTTCTACTCCCCCAGTAAGAGTAAGGGTAAGCAGGGTAAAATCAGTTAGTATAGAACCGAACCAATTATTATCCCACATCTCTCTCGTAGCCATCATGTCGAGCTATAACTTCATCACGGGGACCTTCCCAAACATCTTGAGATCGACCATCTCCCCAGGTTTCGCATCGACCATTACGATTCTAACGCCTATGATCTTCTCCTTAACCTGACTCGCGGCTAAGACGTCTCTTATTAGTTTAGCTATCTCCTTACGAGGTGTTGATAGAGGCAGAACTACCATGTCCAATCCAGCGACGCAATACGGTGTGAGATATGCTAGGTTCCTAGCAGTCAGCAGCCCCCTATATGCCATCTCCTTCAATAAATTATCCTCAGCCATGGGGAGCATAATCTCGTTAAATCCTGTGTACTTTAAGTTATAAGATGAGTCCGATATAGCTTTATTTATCTCGAGAATTGCGGATGCCGTTCCTGCTTCCATGAAAGGTGATTTAGATACCATGCTGACTACTTTAGCTGAGCTCTCTTCCATCCAAGGGCTGAGGGAGAAATCTATACCTATGTAGGGTATGCCTCCTTCATCCTCTAAGGCGAGGATCAGTTCTTTTTCCGCTTCTTGAAAGAGGATGGTCATTATTTGTCTCAAAGAGCCAGAGGGCTCCTCTAAGTCCTTGAGGAAACCGTAGAGGTCTGATGGGTAGAGAAGTGATGCGCTCATCCCAAAAGAAGAGCTCTTGGTAACCGGGAAGTAAGGCCCCTCAGATGGTTCTCCAGAGGATAGGGCGAACATGACATTAAATTCCGGTCCCATCTCCTCAGATATCCTATAGATGAGATCCACCGCTTGGCTTATAAGAGAGCCAGGAGGCTCCCTCCCTATTGAGAATGAGGTGAAGTATCCCTGCTTGATCAATTCCCAAGCCTTGTTCAACCCTTTAATTCCCTTTCCTGCATATACAGCCTTAAGTTCCACGTCAACATCATCTGAAGGTTCCCTAAGGACAACCCTAGAGGTAGAGGCATTAAGCCTGTTAGCTATCCTAAGGAGGGCATCTGAATAGGAAGAATAGCTCTCGGGATCCGTCACATGTAGGACTACCGCCCTGAACTTCATAGGAGACACCTAAAGTTTCAGTAGAATTTCTCTAACCAATAGCCTATAGACTTTCCTCCTTCCCTTCCTGTGAGATGAGATTATGCCCTTAGATTCAAGTATTTTTAGTATCTCAGAAACGGAGCCCACAGGCTTCCCCACAGCCTTGGCTATCTCAGATACCGTTCCCTCTCCCTTCTTCGATAGGTAGGAGATCACTTCAAGCCTAGTTGCGGTGAAAACCTCTGTAAGTTCCTTAACATCCTCTATTGTCAGCTCGAGCTTACCACCTTGAAATCTCCTCCTGACCTCCTTGACATACTGTTCCCAGATGAATTCGTCTACCAGTTCATCAGATTTGGCTTTATCTTCGTCTAGAGATGACTTAAAGCTATCAAAATCCTTCCCGTACTTCCTCTCAAATTCCCTTATGTTTTCCATCAGTTGGGAGTATGAAAGCTTTGAGAGATCCTCTTCACTCCTTTTTGCACTTCTTTCCCTACTCATGAGATATCACCCCATTTAATGGATCCATAGCCTCTAATATCCTCTTTAAGAGATTGATTGCCTCCCTGCACCTCACCTCTCCCAGTTTCCTCCTAATCTGAAGATATGCTCCTTTCCCCCCTGAGTCTATCCTTATCCATTCATCTTCCTTCCATTCCTCCTTTCTGAAGATAAGTCTGAAGCTTTCTGAATGATCCTCTCTCGTGCAGAGGAGAATCGCTTTCCCACCTTTCAGATACTTCTCCTCTCTCATCAAGCTACTCATGCCTATCCACTTAATGTCATTATGATCTAATATAAGAATTTTTCTAAGTTACCTTTTTTCTAAGGAATTAATATCACAATAAATCTGCTAATTGATGTTAAATTATAATTGGAAGCTTCCCCTTATATCTATATTTACTATAATGTTTTTAAGTAAATTTTTCTAATATTTTAATAGGTGATGGGGAATGGAGGAGGGAATACCCCTTAAGCCACTGGGCAAGGAGGAGATCCATAAGCTGGAGTATAGTCTCCTCATATCATCGCTGATAGAGGTAGTTACGGATCCCAAATTTGTAGACCAGTTAAGGGATCCTAAGGATAGGCTGACTTGGATAGATAGCATAGCTACTGCGGCAGCTGCCCTTGCCAGAGATAAGGCTGGCATGACCTTATCTGAGATAGCAGAGGACATAGGTAGAACAGAAGCTACGATTAAGAAGCATCTGAAGGGAGAGACGGAGGCAGGGAAGATAGTATTGGAGGCCTACAAGAAGCTAGAGAAGGGTGAAATCGATAACACTCTTTCCTTAGTACTGGGACTCAAGAAGGCGGAGAGTATGAAGGAAGTAGTGGATAAGCTAGAAGAAATAGCTAAATCGCTTGATGAGGCCAGCAAGTCCCTTAGAGAGGTCATTGATAGATTGAGTAAGTAAGTCTTAGAGTGAAACTTTTCTAGCTTTCCCTATTTTTGCCTTGGGAGATGCAAGAAGCTTCTCTCTGTAGTCGATCTCACCTACTTCTCCCTCAATTATATACACCCTATCGGCTAAGATCCAATTCACCTTTGACCTGCCCCTGACCTCCACTTCCGATGCCTCAACGCTGCCCACATCGGAGCTATCTATTTTAACGATTCTCCCGCTTACCTTCTTTACCTTAGCGCCTATCAAATTTACAAGGTCCCCTCTTACTTCCATAGCCTCCCTCCTAATGGTTATTCTCCTTCCCTCAACCTTCCCAATTCCCTTTCCCCATATATCCGCTTCATCAACGTTCAGTCTACCCTTCGCCTTAATGGCACCTCCAACCCAAAGCTTTCTGATATCTAGGGAACCCTCCACTGTGAGAACTTCCATTACCCTGAGGGATTGTCCTTTCAGGCTTCCTTTTATGCTAGCCATGGTCGCTTCACCTTCTCCTATCTCCGAATTACCAACTACCCTAAGAGTCCCTCCTACCTTGATACTCACTATATTGCAATCCCCTATCTTAGCAGATCCTCCGACATTAGCCAACTTTATGCTTCCCCGCTCTATTTCCATACTACCATTTACATTAACCTCAACGGCATCCACCTCAATGGCGCTAAGGCTTCCCTTCACCAAAGCTTCCTCAGCCTTGAAAGTGAGGCAGGAAACAGACCCTCCAATTGATCCTCTTTTAAAATCTAGGATGGTGCTCACTCTCACTATCCCGCTTGCTTCCAAGTCAGTGACCATTACGTTCCCAGCATCTAAGAAACCGGTTTTCAGCTCTTCAACATTCACTTCTCTCGCTTTTATCCCCTTCGCTTTTACCCTGCGAGCGGTTAAGTTTCCCTGAACGAGTAGGGTTCCCTTGCAAGATAGTTCTTCAGCTTCGATGCTACCTTTAACTTCAGCAGATCCCTTGCATATCACTTTACCGTATGAGCCAGGCTCTATAGTCCCTCCTTTATCAACGGTCAGATCCATTGTCACCACCGATATAGTTAAGATCCCTGATCAGGTGAGCCTCCAAGTTATCTATTCCCCTATAGATTGATAATTCTAGCTCGATCATCTCCTTCGCTCTCCTTAAATTTCCAATCTCTAGCATTTCTATATATATCCTGTAGGGATTATTGAACGCCAGCTGCCTTATCATAATGACTTCCTCCAACCATTTCCCCTTATTTCTGAATAAGTCCTCTGGTCTATCTACATCGAGCATTCTCCAAGGTTCGGGTAGTATCCCAGCTGAAATTAAGAGGAGAGATTCGGCTGCCCTATGCAGATCAGTTATCCTAGTCTTCTTCAGGAAGCAAGATCTCCTAACATAGTCGAGAGGGTCTATCGAGTCTATTAGAGCTGTCATAGAATCCAGAATCCTACCATCCTTTGATGACCAGATCAGGCCGCATACCTGAGCCCTCCCAAACTCAGTGCATGATTTAACGAAGGAAGAGAGAGCTTCCCCATTTACCCAAGGCAGATCCGCTGGTATGATGAGGGTATTCCCTTCTTTTACAGCTGATAGAATTCCTTTAGCAGGTCCTGAGCATGGTAATTCCTTGTCTACTATGTAAGGCAATCCAGTTAGTTTAGATAGGAGTTCTCCCATACTATCATTCCTAACGGATAGAACTATTTCGTCTGCTAACTCTATAGCTGCTTTCGCCACTCTCCTTATTATTTCTTCTCCTTCCACTTTATAGAGTAGTTTATTGCTTCCGAACCTCTTGCTTAATCCTCCAGCTAATATGACTGCATCCATTTTTCATCGTGAGTTACCGCTTCCTAAAGTAATAACCTTGCTTAGCTTTGCTAAGCTTAGTTTTGCTTGCCCGATATTTTAGGACCCTGAGATCGTTATGTAGATCCCAGTTATCACGAGAGCTCCTCCAAAAACTGTAGTAAGAGAAGGAATTTCTGATATAAGGATCGCTGCCAACATTGAGGCACCCACAGGCTCTCCAAGTATTGACACGCTGACAGTAGATGCTTTCAAGTACTTCAAAGCGTAGTTATACGAGTTATGACCCAATCCACTTGGAATCAAAGCAAGGGCTAGGAATATCTCCCACTCCTTCAGCTGGTACCCTAAGAGGGGGATTCCATATAACGAGGCGAGGAGCAAGAGGATAGATCCGGCGATACCGTAAACTACTGCTGTGTACGGAGCCAGATCTAGTTTAGCTCTGAGATCTCTCCCAGCAATGAGATATGCTGCCAAGAAAATGGATCCTATGAGAGCAAGCAGGTCTCCGAAGAGACTGGCCCCTCTACCCATATGACCGAAAGCGATTACGAAGGCCCCCATTAATGAGATAACTATCCCCAATGACTCCTTAAGATTTACTCCTTCTCCCAGGAATAGGTAGGAAAATATGACGACGAATATCGGAGAGGAGTCCACTATAACGGTGCTTGCAGCCACCGATGTGTAGCTCAAGCTGGCTGTCCATGACCCAAAATGTATCGCTAGGCTGATGCCAGAGCTGAGCAGTACTATCAGATCCCTCCTTGAAAGGCCACCCAGCTGATGAAGGGAGCTAACTGCGAGTAAGAGCATCAGGATTGATGCGAATGCCATCCTATAGCCAGCTATTATGATTGGATTGCTATCGCTGAATCTCACTAGTATGCTAGCTGTTGAAACGGCAGAAACTCCTATAGCTAATGCAAGTTTAGGGTTTAGAGGGGGAGGCTTCCTTGCCATCACCCTCCCAGCTAGCTCGTTCTTATAACATTGATGCCTTCAGCTCGATCAACTTTTATAAGAGGAAGGGAGACATCCCTGAAGGTGAAGCTAATTTGCCCGAAGATGACGGAATGAGGGTCAAGCTGATCGATGCACTCGTCATCCTTATCAGCTACATCATTGGTGCCGTCATAAGGATCCTCCCGACTTTCAGGTACGGAGCTCATCTAACAGCAGATGATCCCCTCCTCCATTACAGGATAACAGCTTTCCTAGTGAAAACAGGTCACTTACCAAGCTTCGATCCACTGGCCTGGCATCCGTGGAGTTACAACCCATCTCAGATCCTTCCAGTTCTCCACTACTATACTGGAGCTGCCATATACAAGATAGCCTCCCTCTTCGGATTCAAGGACCTATACACAGTTGTTGTGTACATACCGGTTTTCTTCGCACCCTTGGTAGCGATACCCCTCTATCTAACAGCAAAGGAGCTATGGGGAAGATCAGCTGCGATAACATCCGCTATAGCGATATCCCTCTCTTGGGCATATATAAACAGGTCTCTAGCTGGCTGGTACAGGCATGAACAGTTTGCAATACCGCTTCTCATGACTTCCTTCTACTTCACGATAAAGGGCATGAGGAGCGATGAGAATTGGAAGGTATTGGCATATTCCGGGTTAAGTGGCCTCTTTCTAGTATATTCCGCCGGTGTATGGGCAGGATTTGGAGCCCTCTATGATGGCTACGCTTTGATGCTCGTGATACTCATATTGCTAAACAGATTAAATTGGAAGGAAGCTCTAGCTCTAGGTCTTCCTCCTCTCTATGTACTCCTATCATCTTTTGGTGCCTTAAGCAATCTAGCCTATAGAAAATTGTACATAAGCGTGGAGAGTACCCTCGTTTGGGCATCCCTCTTGGCAGCGCTTATTTACATCGTCTTGCCTAGGTTAAATGGGAAGGTGATATCTAGCAGGAGGAGGGAAATCTCAATAGCCATAGGCCTTGCTCTCCTGCTCGCTTTCTTCGCCCTCGGTATATACCAGCCACTAACAGGTAGGTTCATGAGGGTTCTAATACCGTCCGCGAAGCTGCCTAAGGGCAATGTTGTTGAGACAGTTGCGGAGCATGGTGGAGGAGCCACCGTTCAGACTTTAACTACCCTGCTAATTCCTGCCTCACTAGGCCTCTTCTTCCTCCTAGTAGAGAGATGGAGGAATGACGATGAATTGCTCCTCTCCCTGATGACCCTGATCTCGCTTTATTTCGCCACGAGCATAGTTAGGCTACCTCCTCTAGCCGCTCCGTTCGTTGCCCTCGTTTCCGGATTCTTCGCCTATAGGATAGTCATATTCTCGGAGCCTTTCCTAAAGAAGATGAGATCGTTAGAAAGGGCTAGAAAGAGAAGAGGTGCTACCTTACCTTTAAGTAAGAAGATAAGCATGTTAAAGGTGCCCATACTGCTCATGATAATCTTTATTGTCCTACCGGTGGCTTTCCAAGGCCACATAAGGAGCTATGGTATGGGTCAGTCCCAATATGTCCTCACCTACCAAGAAGCCCTTTCATATCCATTAGGGTTCACTAAGGGATGGCAAGATGCACTTTCTTGGCTCAAAAACAACACAAAGTCCGATGATGTGGTGATATCCTGGTGGGACTACGGCTATTGGATGCAAACCGGTGCGGGAAAGATAACGATGGCTGATGGCTTAACGATAAATTCAACTCAGATAAGGCTTATTGCCAGGGCATTCATAGGGCCTGAGGAGAGAATGCTTAATTTAGCGAGTGAATTTAATGCAACTTACGTCGTCGTAGATATACCTTCGGAGGTCGGTCAGTTCAGCGGAGGGGGCAAGTGGGTTGCCATGGCTTGGATAGCAGGTGAGTTTCAACATAGCCCATATAGGCCCGATGAAGCTAGGAAGTGGTTCGCTCAAGACCTCAGGAAGTTCTTCGTTTATGATAAGACTACTGGCAGATCCGTTCCCACCGAGTATACCCTGAATACCACCTTGTACAAGATGGCATTAAGTGCAATAGGAGGGGTTAAACTTCATTACTTTGACTTAGTACACGTCGGTAAGAATAATGGCTACGCGGAGGTTGCCGTATTCAAGGTGAAGGGGTGAAGATGCGATGAACGACCCTCTCTCGTATTTCAGCAGGGAAGATGAGGTAGAGAGACCCGTATTCGCCGAGTTGAAGGAAGAGTTCCTATCTGAGGCAGACGAGGATCATGTAAGCTCCCTTCCCAAGATGACCTTTGCCATGATAAAACCGGATGCCTTCATGAGGGGCCTGGCCCCTGAGGTTATAAGGAGGCTAAACGATTCAGGGCTAATTCCAGTGGCCATGAAGGTCACCGAGATGGACGAAGCTCTCATAGATGAGCTTTACATGTTCGTCAAGCAGAAGTACTTCGATTCTTGGTGGATAATGCCGAAGGTGTTCAGCCAAGCTCCAGTGATACCTATGATACTGGTCGGGAATCCAGGGAGCTTTGAACATTTAAGTGGAAAACTCAGAGAACTGATAGGTCCAACTACACCGGATGCCGGGAAACCGGGTAATATGAGATATGATCTTAAGGGAACTAACCGGGTTCTTAACATAATACATGCTGCGGATGATCCAGCAGCAGCTATGAGGGAAGCTAAGGTGTTCTTCGACTTAGATGAGATACTAGATGCCATGTTAGCTGAAGAGGGAGTCGAATATGATCCTGATGAGATAATACCTGAGGAACCGGTCGACCTACTCAGGTGGAGGGCCTTCAACGAGGTTAAGATGGAGGCCTTGGATTATATTGATGTTAGAAGGGCCGATCTTCAGGAGCTGCTCGATAGAGAAGCAGAGATCGTAGCTAAGGATCTTCCCATAGACGATGAAAGGATCGCTTTAAGGGAAGTAGAGGCTAAATTATCTTATATAGCTTCATCCATAGTCAATGAAGTGAATGAAGAGCTAGTGAGAAATGCTAGGATGCCAGCAGATCCACCGAGCAAAAAGAGGCTTGCTGATAGGTTAGAAGACTCCCTCATAGCTTCCAAGGTGATAGAACTGCTAAGTGACGAAAGGAAGCTAGCTAAGGAGGAAGAATTCGATAAATTACTCATGTTCAGCCTCTCCAGAGAAATTATAGGATCTGACTGGGCAGAGGTCGTGGTTCACAGCACTTGGGCGGTTATGCCACAGATGATAAGGGATCTTGAGAGAAATAGCAAGGTGATATTATCATCGGAGTCGAGCAGTAAAGCTTGACATAACGCTCTAATATTGTAACTCGCTGAAAAGAGAATAATCGCATGAGAGGAATCGGATAAAATCAGAGAAAATTACTATGTAAAAGTTATATAAGAGAAAAGTACCCTACAACAAGGTGGATAAAGACGATACAGCCATGTGAGCTTGTCGTGAAGACTCTCATACCATGTGTGAGGGCCCTTGTAGCTAAGGAGCTTGTAAACAGATACAAACTGAGGCAAATAGATGTAGCTAAGATGCTAGGAGTAACTCAAGCAGCGGTAAGCCAGTACCTAAGGGGGGCCAGGGGTAACATGATAGATCTGAAGGAAGATAGGGAAATAATGGAGATAGTAAATAGGATTGCGACTGGTCTAGCAAATAAGGATCTAACAAAGAAGGAGCTTTCCCTCCTTGTATGTGAGATCTGCTATCAAGCGAGGAAGAAGAGAATCTATTGTAAGTCGAATGTCAGAGTTAGAGGAAAGTACGCAGATGCAGCAGATCTCATGTGCATGGAATACGATATCCCTAGAGAGAAAGGAGAATTTGAGGGAATGCTAGACGAACTTTTAGAGCCTAACGGGAAAAGATAGTGGGTAACTGATTAAATAAAGGAAGAAATATGGGAATTATATTGAAAATTTAGGGAGATTTAGGAGAGCTCCTTTATTCTACTTTCTATTATATCGAGGGCCTTGAAGAGGTATTCCTCTTCTATGTTAAGGGGTGGAAATATCCTTATTACATTAACTCCTGCGGTTATAACAGCTACTCCGGATTTCCAAGATCTCATCATTATTTCATGAGCTAGATCTGGAGCCTTCTTTCTGCTAGCCTTATCCTTCACTATTTCCATACCTATCATCAATCCTAGCCCTCTTATATCGCCTACTATCTCGTATCGCTCCTTCCACTCATTTAGAACCTTCTTTACCTTCTTTCCTAATTCTGATGCTCTATCAATAAGTCTATCCCTCTCTATGACATTTAGAGTGGCTAAACCGGAAGCACAAGAGACAGGATTCCCGCCGAATGTGGAAGCGTGAGACCCCCCTGGCCAGGTCATGATATTGGCTTTCGCTATGGTTGCTCCTATAGGCAGACCTCCTCCTAAAGCCTTAGCGCTCGTTAGTATATCAGGATCAACTCCGAAATGCTGAATAGCCCACCACTTACCTGTTCTACCCATCCCTGCCTGTACTTCGTCATCTATCAGCAATATACCGTGCTCATCAGCAAGCTTCCTAAGCTCAGGGATGAAGTTCTTCGGTGGCACTATATAACCACCTTCACCTTGAACGGGCTCGAATATTATAGCTGCTACCTCTTCAGGCGGGACGAACTTGTGGAGGACCCACTCATCTATGAACTCTATGGTTCTCTCTGCACATTCTTCGGGATCATCCGGTGGAGCACCGAATGGGCACCTGTATGGGTAGGGATAAGGTACATGGACTATGCCAGGTACCAGCGGTGAGAAGCCGGCCCTCTGCACAGGTTTGCTCGAGGTGATGCTCATTGCTCCGTAAGTCCTACCATGGAATGCGCCTATGAACCCTATGATGTACTGCCTCTTAGTGCGCCATCTGGCAAGCTTTATTGCTGCCTCAATAGATTCTGCTCCACTGTTAGAGAAGAAGACCTTCTTATCGAAGCTTCCTGGAGCTATTGATACGAGTTTTTCCGCAAACTTCACAGATTCCTCATAGTAGAAGTCCGTGTTGGAGTAGTGAAGGAGCCTCTCTGCCTGTTCCTTTATGGCCTTGACCACATCGGGATGGCAATGTCCCACGTTAAGGACACCCAATCCAGAGTTCAGGTCTATGTACACATTACCATCAACATCATAGAGCAGGGATCCCTGTCCTCTCTCAACAACTAGAGGATAAAACCGGACATAAGAGGGGGATATAACCTTGGAGTCCCT
>JAOZGJ010000114.1 GCA_027491785.1 Thermoproteota archaeon
ATCAGACTCCCAGATAATGGACTCACTTCTTAGAAAAGCTGGTTGGGAGAGAGTCTCAAAGCCAGAAGAAGCCGATGTGATAATACTCAACACATGTAATGTGAAGACGCCAACGGAGCAGAGAATGATCCATAGAGCCAAGGTTCTATCTAGGATAGCTCCGCTTGTCGCTACCGGTTGTATGGCTAAATCTCAACCAGAGCTTCTGAGACCTTACGCAAAAGCATTAGTGGCTCCAAGATCCATAAATCACATAGTAGAAGCTGCTTATTCCGCACTTAGAGGCATTAAAACCGAATTTCTGGATTGGGAAGCGCCTAACAAAGCTGAATTTGATAGGGAGCCAGTAGGATTGATAGGGATAGTACCCATTGCCGAGGGATGCTTGGGATCGTGCAGTTACTGCATCACGAGGCTTGCTAGAGGACGCTTGACGAGTTTTCCCTCTGAGAGTATCGTTCATAGAGTTAATGAGTTCTTATTGAGAGGCGCTGTTGAGATATGGCTTACAGCAGAAGACACCGGAGTATATGGATGGGACAGGGGAGATGACCTGCCTAATCTTCTCACCAAGATATCTTCTTTAGATGGAGATTTCAGGGTAAGAGTAGGCATGATGACACCCGATTCCGCTTTAAAGATCATAAACAGGCTGCTGAACTCGTTCGAAAATGATAAGATATACAAATTCTTCCATATACCGGTCCAAAGTGGTTCTGATAAGATACTAAGGCTTATGGGAAGGAGGTATACGGCCGGACAATTTGAGAGGCTCGTCGGGGAGATAAGAGGACACTTCGATAGTGTCACAATAAGCACTGATGTGATAGTTGGATTCCCGGGAGAAGATGAGGATGACTTTCAGAGTACATTGAAGCTCTTGGAAAGGACTAAGCCAGATATCGTAAACTTAAGTAGGTTTGGACCGAGGCCCAAGACGCCAGCGGCTAAGATGAAGCAGCTTCCTCCTAAGGTCATTAAGAGGAGAAGCAAGGAAGCAATGGATATTATAGAAAAGATAAAGGAGGAAAATAATGAGAAGTTTCTCGGAAAGGAGTTGACCGTATTGGCCTCTGAGGTTACACCCAAGGGTGTTCAGGGGAGAACCCAATGCTATAAACCTGTGGCCCTCGGGAAGGTTGATCCAGGACTCTTCTACGTAGTTGAGATAGTGGATTTCAAGAGAAGCTACCTAATCGGAAGGGTGAAAGCCGAAAAAGGAAGGGCAGGAAAGATATTGATTGATGTGGAGTTAAGCTAGAGACAAAATAAGCTAAGGCTTCTCCTAACCAACTTTGATTGGGGGATCAATCATAGTTTAATCCGCTTTTGACCTCTACTGCATTTTGTTGTTTAGGCTTTACCAATTTAACTAATGCTTTGTACACGTTCCATGCCCACGTCTCATCTGAGAAGCCCACTACATTGACTGTCGCATAGGAATGCTCAGGCCATGTATGGATAGCCACGTATCCCTTCTCCATCATGAGAAATCCACTGACACCATAAGGCTCGAATTCGTGTACATGTATATGAACCCTCTCCTCACCCACCATCTTAGCTAAGTCCCTCAGCATATCTTCCATTAATTTTGGAGAGTCTAGCATCTCCTTATCAGGTACATCATATAATTCGGCGACCACTTGGGTCTCCTTAGGCCTCAATTCAAAGTTCATAGCTCTCTCCTGGTTTCAGCACTATCACATCAGCTTCTAGACCTTTTTCTCTTAGAAGATTAATGAGATCCTCTGGCTTTCCTGTGAGGACCGGGAAGGTTCCATAGTGCATCGGGATGACTTTCTTTACCCCTAGCAGCTCTATCGCCTTAGCTGCTTCTAACGGGCCCATCACGAAATGGCCTCCTATTGGGAGAAGGGCTAAATCTGGCTTATATAGCTCTCCAATTAGCTTCATATCGTAAAATACTCCAGTATCCCCAGCATGGTATATTCTTTTACCATTAAGCTCCACAACAGCCCCCGTAGGAGCTCCGATTGGACTGCTATGAGTTGCTGTTGTGAGAGCGATTTTCACACCGTTTACGTCGAAGAAACCTCCTATATTGGCACCCACCGTATCCTTCACTCCCTTATTGCTTGCCTCTAGAGCTATCTCGTATATACCGACTACGGTACCTCCATGCTTTTTAGCCAGTTTAACAGCATCATCAAGCCCATGATCCCCATGAGCATGAGTTATAATGTATATATCTGCTCCTTCACACTGATCAAGAGATATTGGAGATTGAGGGTTACCTTCTATCCAAGGATCTAGCAGTACCCTCCTACTACCTTCGAGAAGGAATGCCGAATGCCCCAAATAAGTGACCTTAACCATGGGATCACCCGGGAGAAGAGACTCCGTCTAAGAGATAATGGTTTCGCTAGGTGCTGATAATCACCTACCTCTGCCTTTCCACCGGCTTCCTCCCTTCCTATTCCTACTTTCCTCTAGCGATTCAGAGAGGGCAGTTAGTATCTTAGATCTTATGCTGCTCCTCTTCTCCCTATTCAACATCCCTATAAGTATACTAACAACCTCCTTCCGGTCGATATAAGAGGTAAGAAGGGAAACAAAGGCATCTCTTACTGCGGGAGATGGATCTAAAGCGAATTTAGATAACTCATCCAACTTGATAGCCCCCTCATCGTAAAGCTTCGATAAGCATTTCAAATAGGCTATCCTCACGATGGGCTCCGGATCCTCTGACCAACTTGAAATAGCAGTTACAAATCTCTCGCTACATACCTCCCTGATAATTAGAATAGATAGCTCTGCAAGGGGTTTACCTGAGATCAATGTCCTATGTATGCAGTTCGCTAAAGGAAGCTCGTAGATCTCGCCTTTAACATAAGACTCAGTAATATCCGATAAGTGGATGATCTCCTCACTAAGCTCCTCCTCACATGCACCTGCCGATTGGCATTCACGTACGATCCTGAGGATAGACTCTCTTCCTTGCCTAATCTCTCCTGATAATAGCTGTGAGAACGATCGATATAACTGTTGGACGTACTCCTCCCATTTCTCGTCAGGCATTGACCTTAAAGCGGCCTGCATCATTATAAGTTATCATATGATTAAAATTTTTAATTCTCCTTGTATGAAATTACATCCTTTCTCCCTCTCCTTCCTCAATCCCTTCATTCGCCCTAAGGGTAAGTGATATGGGATAACCTTGAGCAATCCATAAATTCATAGAATAGAGCGTCATGATAATGTGAATGGGGAGTAAAATTGTATGACATAGCTGTAGTAGGCGCAGGTCCCGCTGGATCATCTCTGACGTACTTCCTCACTGCCAAAGGATTTAAGGTTCTCACTCTTGAAAGGGATAGAATTCCCGCTCTGAGAACGATCTGTGGTGAGTACCTGCCGGATCCCAACTCCATAGCGATCAGAGGTGACATGGCTTCGGCATACTATTCCTTCTTTAAACCCTTCATCGTTCATAAGGTATCGAGAATATCACTAGAATTAGGTAACAGGACCTTCTCCTCAAATTTCTTAGGATACTCCATAGATAGAAAACTGATGATCAGAGAGAGACTGAGAGAAGCTGTGGATGGGGGAGCTGAGCTCAAGACGGGTGAGGCATTCATCTCAGCTACAGCTACTAAATCACGTGAAGGCTTCCATGTAAGGACTTCTAGGGGAACCTATACGGCTCGTTATATTGTAGGGGCTGATGGATTTGAAAGTAGGGTTTCTAAGATTTCTGCATTATATAACGAAAC
>JAOZGJ010000005.1 GCA_027491785.1 Thermoproteota archaeon
ATCTTGACGACTACATCAATGCTCTTCGTGGATGTTCCCAGAGATATGGTGAAGGGCTGGAGATACGGAAGCTCGACGGTATATATCTCTATCTTCTTGATGGGCATATAATATACCCCCTCGCATAGGCTCCTAGTTAGAGATAAACTTGAAGGAAGATATGAGGGAGGGAAGAGAAAGGGAAACATTTAATCACCTTTCATTCGCTCAGATATTGATGGTCAAGAAGTGTCCAGATGGTAACCCTTACCACGTTATTGCCGAGCTTCAGGAACCTCTAGGAGATGGAAGGGTCCGATGTCTGGCATGTCCTAGGAAGTGCGTAATCCCTCCTGGAATGTACGGGGTATGTAAGACGAAACTGAATGTTAATGGGACGCTGTGTGAGGTAAATTATGGAAAGGTGAGCAGCATTGCTATGGATCCAATAGAGAAGAAGCCCTTCTTCCACTTCATGCCCGGCACCTATGCTTACAGTATAGGCACGGTTGGTTGCAATCTATTCTGCGATCACTGTCAAAACTGGATGATAAGCCAATCCAATCCAGAGACTTTCCCTTATTTGAGAGATCTTCAGCCAGATGTTGCTGTTAAGGAGGCTGTAGAACTTGGAGCTTCGAGTATAGCCTTCACTTACAATGAGCCCACTATAGTCAGCATGGAGTGGGTTGTAGAAGCAGCTAGAATAGCTAAAAGGCATGGAATCGCAACCTTGAGCGTCACTAATGGCTACTGGAGTGAAGAAGCTAGAGAAAGGCTCATTCCGTTGATAGATGCAGCTAACGTAGATGTAAAGGCATTCACAGATAACTTTTACAGGAAGGTAACTAAGACACCATTCCTTAAACCGGTACTAGATACTGTCATGGCCCTTAAGAGAGCCGGGAAGCATGTGGAAGTTACCTACCTAATAATTCCCACACTTAACGATGAACCAGAAGAGATAAGAGCCTTCTCTAGATGGATTGTAGACGAAGTGGGAGACGATACTCCAGTTCACTTCTCACGCTTTTATCCTCACTTTAGGATGAAACATTTACCTCCAACTCCGATAGAGACGGTAGAAAGGGCTATAAAGATAGCGAGAAGCGAGGGAGTTAAGTACGTATATTCAGGAAACGTACCGGGGGATCCTAATGAGAATACATACTGCCCTAGCTGCGGGGCTCTTTTGATAAAAAGATACGGTTTCGCAATAGAAAAGTGTAATCTCACGGAAGATAATAAGTGCCCTAGCTGTGGGGAGTCAATACCCATAGTGGGAAAATGTAAAGAAAGTAGAGAATGGCTAAGTTTTATTTAAATAAATTAACCTTTCTTCAGCAAACGGGGCCTTAGTGAACCGGATTGCCGGTGAGACCTTGGGAACATTCAACGAAGCTAGGTAATATACTGAAGAAATTTTAGGATTCCCTTTTAATAGAAAATAAAAAGATTCAAGGTTCGGATTTACGACGACTTCTCACTAGGAGGTATACAGCTATCGCCATAACTGCTGGTATAAAGAGGAAAGCCCCTCCAACAACTATAATATATATAGAGCCCATTAGAGCCCTGTATGCATCTCTCTCAATCCTACTAATGATATCTTCCTGCTGTGGCTTGACTCCTTCCCTATTCAACTCGAGTTGAATGGTAGAATAATCAACCCTCCTTTCCATTTCTTTTTTCATGGCTTCTAATCTCTCTATCTTCTCCCTTACCGCGGATAACCTACTTTCTATCTCAAGAATGTCATTTATTGTTACTGCTTTATTCAGTAAGTTAAGCAACCTTTCTTCCTCAGCCTCTGCATTCCTGAGCCTTGCATCAATGTCTATAATGCTATTCGTAAGATCGATAGTGCTGAGCTCTTCTCTCTCTAATTTCCCTAGAGACTTCAATGATGAGAGTGCTTCATCTAATCGCTCTCTTGGAACTTTGAGGGTGATATATCCCCTATCATTTGATATGCTCGAAGATTGAACGTACCCTCCTAGCGATGTAGCTATGCTCGAGGCTCTCGCGGCTGCTGCCTTTACATCTTTAACCGTGAGAACTAAGTGGACTGTTACAGAGATGTCTCTACCCGGCGTTCCTATAACGATCTCATCCTTATATTGAGATGGGATCGAAGATCCCCTACTTGGAACCTCTGATTTATCTAATTGCTGCATCATCGGCATGGTTGTAGCAGTTACAGTTGTTTTAGGGGTTAGATAACTTCGGGGGGCTTCCTCGATGTTTGGATAATACAGATAACCAGCTAAAGCGAGAATAGCGAATAATACGACTATTAGCAAGATACTCTTCTTCAGCATAAGCTTACATGGGATAGGAAGTTAAAAGCATACGAGAAAAGGTTCGAATGGATTCGAATTAGTCTAATAGCTTAGGATGGAAGAGCGCATGATCCGCCGCTATTGTAACCACAATTCCTCCATATTTCTTGCGGGCATATAGGGCCGCCTTGTAATGGGCACCAGAAGACATGCCTCCAAAGATCCCCTTACGAATTAGTTCAGAAGCCCAGCTCATTGCCTCGTGAGGACTTACCGCGTATACCTCATCTACCAGTGATAGGTTCAAGTTCTCGGGTATATCAAAAGCTCCGTAACCCTCTATATCGCCCTTAAATTCGCCAATTAGCCCGAACCTCTTTGCTAGAACTGAACCCTCTGGAGTTACTGCTATGATATGGGTGCCAAACTCTTTCTTCAGCCTCCTACCAACCCCCGTTATCGTCCCTCCCGTTCCTACTCCCATCACAAAAGTATCTACACGATTAACCTGGCTCATTATCTCATCAGCCATTGTTTCCTGACCTTTCGGGTTTGCTGGGTTTGAATCCTGTTCCAAGAAATATGCTCCCTTCTCTTCAGCTATTCTCCTCGCCACCGAGTGTATGCTCCTTGGATCATCTGGCGGAACATCGGGACAGAGCACAACGTTACTCCCAAGCTTCCTCATGAGGGATATCTTAATGGGGCTCGTCTCCTCCTTAGCCGCTATATAGACGTCGAACCCCATTAATTTTCCATAGAGAGAAAGAGATACGCCTGTACTTCCACTAGTAGCTTCCACTATAGCCCCGCCTTTACCTTTCCTATCTATCAGGTCTAAAAGCATAGATATGGCCATCCTATCTTTATGGCTACCACCGGGGTTCAAGTATTCTAACTTGAAGTGAATACCATCTACCTCTACTATCGGGGTGTTCCCCACTCGCTCCCAGAGGCTAGGCATGATAATCTAGGCTAAGAGTAGGAGAAAAATAAAAACATGGGTGAGGCAATTTGCATCTACTAAATTAGACGGAGGCTCGCGCGTGCGAAATATGGTGATGTGGACAGGGAAGAGGAAAACCAATTACGCAACTATGAATCACTGCACATCCCTCCTTTACCTGTGTTAGAAATTTAGATCGTAAGAGAGCATAATTTCCTCAAGGCCTTTTCCATATTCCCTCATTTCTCTCTAATTTCTGGGAAAAAGGACGATATTCTTAATACCTCTATATAATCTTCGGTAAGTATCCTCGCAGCCTGCTATGGTAACTAGTCTAACACGAGTGGAGGGAAGAAAAGAGAAAAAGAAAGAGAAGGGGGAGGGAGAATCAAGAAAGAAGCTAAGATGATCTATGTCTCCTTAGATAGAGTAGGGCAGCAAGTATAATTATAATTAAGAGAGGTATTGATACGAGAGCCGGATTGAAACCTCCTTCAATCTTCCTTGAGGTCGTTGTGTTTGTCATCGTCGTTAGAGAAGTTGTAGGAGTAGTTCCAGTCTTGACCTCTGTAGCGGTTTCTCTATGTTCAGACGATGTTGTCTCGGTCTGATTGACTGGAATATGCTGAGCCTCCATAACTCTAACAGTTATGGTCAGGTTCCTTGAGAGGCCTCCTCCTTCAGCAACTAGGACAAGCTTCTGTATTCCTATAGGAGAATTCTTATCTGTCTTTACCTTTACAGTCGATGCGAAGCTCGGTACTCCCTCTTCCGGATCGAATGAAACCTCCATCCAATCAGGTGAGACCGATGATAAGTGAACTTTGGACCAGAACTTACCTCTCGGCACTAAACTGAGCTTGAGAGAGGCTTCGCCACCCTGCCTCACATCTAACTCAGTATGATCCGGCATCATGAGGAAGTAGTCCTTGAGAGGTCTAGTTACCTTCCTTATCTTTATACTGACTGAGACACCCGTTATATTCAGGTAAGAGGGATCGTATCCGCTAGCTGCAGGTACTAAATTGAGCTTGTAGACACCCGGCTTTGCATCCTCGCTGGAGCTCACGATTACCTTAAACATGGAGCCCATTCCTTCGAAACCTTCCAGCTTTACATCAATTCCTTCTCCTCCTTCAAGTTCTGGATTAAGCGTTACATTACCTAGGAAACTTCCTTTGAGGGAGAGAGTGAATGAAGTTTTTTCGCTAGGAGATAGTACTAAAGGACCTAACTCCCTTGGGATCAGATAAATAGATGGCTTCTTGAACTTTATCATGAGAAGAGGGGTGTACTCCGGCTTATTCTCTTTAGCCCATTCCTTGCTATAAAACTTCACGTAGTAACTATTTCTCTCCTCTATTATGTACTTTTTGAAGCCATTCCTGTATATAGCCTGGCATTCACCTCCCATATCGCAGGTATCTACCTTTACTTCCTTGGATCCGGAGGATATCATCGGATCCGGGCCTATCAATATGCCGCAGTTTTCAATTTCCCCTTTCAACACTCTTTTATAGTAATCCGTGACATTGAACCTGTAAAAACCTGCATTCCTTTGGAACTTACCTAAAGGCCCCCTATCCAATACACTTAGTTCATGGGTCCCTCCTGACTCGCTCCACGTGCGAGATGCATTTCTAGAGATCCAAGTGACCTCATCCTCTTCGAAGCATTCCTTGAGACCATAGATTACCACAGGTAGGTCACTGGCCGGTGAATAGATGTGGAGTTGTAAGATCGCATCAATCACCTCGGAACCAGGCGGTATCTGACTGAGGTTGAAATGGACTAGGATATTTCTTCTATCCTCAACCCTGTACTCTTGAGTGCACACAATTCCTTTTTTGTAATACCCTGCTCCAGGCACGAAGTCACAGTTATGCTGAGAGAAATATTTGGAGAAGCCTATGATTAGATAGTCCTCTAAGCCAGCTTTCCAGCCTGGTTCATCCTCTGCCACATACGAGTCCTCGGCAGCTGGTATCTGGATGGATGCGTAATCGGGTTGGGCAGCAAGGGAGATCAATGGAATTGTTACTAAAAAAGCTAAAATGTAAATATATTTAACTGATCTATTGAACAATTTAGGCCCTATTCGAATAAGATCATTTTAATATTAACTTTTCCCTCTTGGTGATAATTAAGTAGTCCCTATTGGGCCTGTAGGGCGGATAGAGCGACAGAAATAGCTGCAACTTTAGATTCCCTGACTGTTTTACCTAACCCTATAATTATGATATCCCCATTCGATGGTCGGAGAGAATCCCTCAAAATCCTTTCATCCTCAGAATGGTACTTCATCAGGGGCTCCATCGTTTCAGGAAACACGAGCGTGCCCTCCAACTGAACCAAGATTATCGCCCCCTCTCCTCCAGCTCTCACAGCTTCATCTCTCATCTTTAATACGTTGATCTTACCTTCCAATCCCCTTAGAAGTATCGCGTAAGTCGCGCTATCGACCATCCTAAGCTTAAGCTCAGTTGGTCCTGACATCACCTTTCTTATTTTTTTAACTGCCTCTTTCCCCTTTTCTGTCAAGGAGCATCCCTCTCTATCCACATCTATTAGTCCTATTTCCTTTAAACGTCTAATTAAACTTCTAACGCTTCCCTCTCCGATTCCCATCAGGGATGAGAGTCTTTTCCTTCCTACAGACCCATCCTCTAGAATTAAAAGCATTAAGACAGCGTGAGCAAGGCTAAAGCTCGGTAAAGGGCCCGGTATCCTTTCTAGCGCCGATTTAAGCTCATCTAGGATCCTCAATTCAATCCGATAATTAACTGATATATTTATTAAATTCATTATGGATGGATAATCCATCCATGGTGATCCGCATGAGAGAGAGCAGATGGAAGATCCTCTCACTTCTATTCCTAATATGGGCTGTAGCAGCTACGACCCTCTGGATTGCTCAGATAAATCAAGCTAAACCTGAGAGAGGTCAGGAAAATATTACAATCAATTTGGGATTTAAGTACAAGAATGGTACGATTATATGGTATAACGATACGGAAGTAAAGGAAGGAAGCACGCTTCTAGATGCTACCGAATCTGTGGTAGATATCAACTATACGACATACCCATCCGGATCTTTTGTGAATTCAATAAACGGCGTGGAGAACGAGAAGCCCTACTACTGGATGTGGTGGTATTGGTCTAGGTCTTCAGGATGGACGCTCGGCCCTGTAGCAGCTGATAAGTACGTGGTTTCCAATGGAGAAACTCTCCTATGGTACTATGAGAATACGAGCAGCTATCCACCGAGCAAACCTTGAAGATTCACTAAAATTGATTTCTGTCCTTTATTTCCCTATTTTTCGGGTATAACAGCTTTGTAAGGAGCTAAAAAGTCTTCTAACTAGTTTCTATAGATACCTGTTCTATGGGTTTCCAAAGCTCCCTTATATATCTTGGTAGGGCTACTAGCTTAACTTTTTAATTTGTATGGTTTGTAGTGAGGAGGTGCTATCTATGGGTGACCATCTTTGCTGAGATAAGAATTTATAACACTCTATCCCATTCACTAGAAGTATTCAAGCCTCTATACGGCAAGAGAGTTTTCATGTTTGTCTGCGGCCCTACGGTCTATGACTACTCGCACTTAGGGCACGCTAGGACCTACGTATTTTACGACACATTGGCGAGGTTTCTCAGGAGAGAGGGCTACTCCGTATTCTACCTGCAAAACATAACTGATGTTGACGATAAGATAGTTAATAGGGCTAGGAAAGAAGGAAGGCATCCATTGGAACTAGCTAGGGAATTCGAGCGCCACTACCACGAGGACATGGAAGCCCTGAATATAACGAGCATTAACCTCTATGCTAGAGCATCAGATTATCTCCCTGAGATTTTCGAGCAGATAGAGGGACTTCTCAGGAAGGGCCATGCATATATCACTGATACTGGGGTATACTTCGATATAACGACCTTTCCAGATTATGGGAAGCTATCCGGTCAGAAACCAGAGGAGTTAAGGGTTCATAGGATAGAACCAGATCCGACAAAGCGAAATCCAGGGGATTTCGCCCTATGGAGGATAAGGCCCAGAGAAGAGTTTGGATGGGAATCTCCATGGGGGTACGGAAGGCCTGGATGGCACATAGAGGATACTGCCATAACGCTGAAGCATTTTGGGAAACAGTATGATATACATGGTGGGGCTATAGAGCTATCCTTCCCCCATCACGAAGCAGAGATAGCTCAGGCTGAGAGCTTCACGGGAGTCAAGCCATTCGTGAAATACTGGGTTCATACGGGTCTCCTGACAGTAGAGGGGGAGAAAATGTCCAAGTCCTTAGGAAACTTCGTCACCATAAGAGATGCTTTAAAGAGGTATGATGCCAATGTTCTCAGGATATTCCTACTATCGAGGCACTACCGCTCTCCCATAGATTTCAGATGGGAATTAGTAGAGCAAGCTAAAAATAGCTTTGACAGGATAGTAAATAGCTATAACAATATCTTAGAAATGGATACGGTAGATGAGGTCGGTAAAGAAGAGTTATCTCTGATAAAAAATGTGGAAACCCTTAGAGAAGAGTTCTTAGGGTCAATGAGAGATGATGTAAATACCGCTCAGGCATTGGCTGACTTATTTGAGATCGTAAGAATCGTTAACATGTACTCAGATGATTACGACAGGATAACAGAAGAAGGGAAGGTGAGAGTAATCTCAATCTACAACGAACTCTTAGATATCCTAGGGCTGAGGGTAGGGGAGAGAGGCGACATGTCTATGCTTAATGACCTCATAGCTATCTTGATAGATGTAAGATCTCTGCTTAGAAAGAGAAAGGAATATGAGCTCGCAGATGAGATAAGAGCTAGGTTAAGGGAAGTGGGAATAGAGTTGCAGGATACTCCACGGGGAACTAAGTGGAGGATAAAGATGAAATGAGATAATAATTTAAAGTGAGATAAAGGGAGGTAAGATCAAGAGATTAATTAAAATTATCTAAAGAACAACGCCGCTCTTTTTAGCTTTCTCTTCTGTTCCAAAAGCATCACGATGGAGTCACCTGAGATTATTCCAATGACCTCTCCTGTTTTCGGATCTATCACTGGAATGCAGCAAACTCCAAACTCGTACATCTTGTCAAGGGCTGTCATGAGGTTGTCATCTGGCTTTAGGAAATCCACTTTCCTCACTATATCTACCAGCTTCACCTTATCCCAGTCGGAAGTTGGTACCTTATTCACATCTCTCAAGGTAACTACCCCAATGAGCCTTTCTTCCTTCCTAGACTTTACTGGAAATACGAAATAATTCCTATACTTCAGGAATACCTTGTTAAAGAACTCTTTCACAGTAAGGTCGCATGTCAATACAGGTGGCGGAGATACCATTAGCTCTTTGACCTTAGTCCTCTCTAATTCCTCTATCTTAGTTGTCTCTACTACTTTCTGGTTCTTAGGTAAAGAGTACTTGCCGGATATTATGTAAGCTATAGCCGAAGCTACTAATCCAGGAATTATGTAGGATTCCGATCCCGTCGTCTCAGCAGCAAATGTTACAGCTGTAAGGGGGGTCTTAAATGCTGCAGATAGAAAGGCGGACATCCCAATGGCTACGAAAAGGCTTGTATCATGAGGATTTATTAGGCTGAAGGAGGAGCCCAATGAGGACCCTATAACTATCGATGGTATGAAGACCCCCCCTATACCAGCTGTTCCCAGCGTTATTGCTGTGGCTACCATCTTAAGGATGGCCATCCCTAGGAAGAAAATGGAATTTCCTCCTTTGAATGAGAGCCTAACTAGATCGTAGCTGAGCCCAAAGGGATATAAGGTTCCCGTGGAGAAGAACGTGAGGATTGCCAGAGCTCCAAGGGAAGCACCACCTATAATGCCCCTGTATGTGAAGTTCCTACCTTCCATGAGATCCTCTATTATATGAACGAGCTTAACGAAGAAGACAGAAGCGATCCCTATGGCCAGCCCTTCCATCAACCCTATTGATAGAACATAGAGATTAACCTCTCCGAAGGGCTTGAAGTGCTTAAATATGGGCTCAGGTCCTACAATCGATACTAGAGTGAGATAGGAAACGACAGAAGATATTAGAGCGGGGATTACTGCCTGATGTGCCATATCATCCTTATAAGGGACCTCGAGGGAGAACATCAGTCCAGTTAAGGGTGCTTTGAATATTGCCCCTATACCCGAAGCAGCTCCTGTAAGGAGAAGTATCCTACCGTCCTCCTCGATACCAAGCTTTTCCAGAAGTCTTTTGACTCCAGCGCCGACAGCTCCTCCAATGTGTATGCTCGGTCCCTCTAATCCTGCGCTTCCTCCGGATCCTATGGTGAGGATCGATCCTATGGTCTTAGGTATGGAATCCCTGAGAGTTAGGTCTCCATCCCTGTAATGGTAGGCATCGAGGACCTCCTCCGTCCCGTGAAGATGGGGCAACTTTGTACATTTATCCCTTAAAGCTCCCGTGATGGTTAGGCCTATAAAAGGAACTATAGGTACCAGCCAAAGGTAGCCGCTCTCAGCAACCCTTCTCAGTGCGAGCTCAGATATATCTAGAACGGAAAGTTCCAATAACGAAACTAATACACCAGTTATAACGCCGATTAGAGTAGATATAGTCACCCATTTTACCAGAAGCTTGTAAAGGTCTGGTGAACTCTTTTTAACTAGGTGCATTCCCATTCCATTGGAGGCTCTTTAATCTAAAAATAAAAATTGATACTCCATTGCAGCGGGTTGACCCGGAAATTAAAAAGAACATTTAAATAGTATTGATAGCTAGCAAAGGAGAATCTCTGCCTCGTGGTGATATGAATGACGTTAGCTGAGACCCTTTCATTCATTAAGAAAGATAATTACTTCCTGATGTCCCTAATAATAGGTTTCATAATAGGCATAATCCCAGCAATAGGCGTCTTGGGACCCCTAACAGGAGGATTCCTATACGCATATTTTTCGATATATTTCGGGGACATTCCAAGGGATCAAATGGAAGCTATAAAGAGAGGAGGAGTTATGGGGCTGATAGTCGCCATAATAGGCGTCATAATAAGCGCCCTTACTTGGAGCACAATGGCTCCAATGATGCCTGTTGCCTATTCCTCCTTGGTCTGGCTTAACATAGTAGTTGTTGGCCTGATAGTAGGCGCCATATTGGGAGCTGTGGGAGGGTTCATATCCCTTTACATAGAATAAACGAGCTAATGCTTCCTAGGTAAATATTATTAGGGCATCATCTAAGAAGCTTAGATGCCGCATGACATGGTCCGTTCTCGATGCCTTGAGAAAGAATCCAGATATACTCCGTGAGAGCCTTAGAAAGAGATATAAGCCGACAGATCTAGTGGATAAAGCCTTAGAACTGGATACTAAGTGGAGAGAGGCAATTACTGAGCTAAACAACCTGAGGGAGAAAAGGAATGAGATAAATAGGACGATACCTAGAGTAAAGGGAAGGGAGAGAGAGGAACTCATTAATAGATCGAAAGAGCTAGGAATTAAGGTTAAAGAGCTTGAAGATCTTGTTAAAACAGTTTCCGAGGAGAGAGACAGGATACTGGCGTCACTACCTTCTATAGTTCATGAAAGTGTACCAGAAGGTCCAGATGAGACATATAACGTTCCAATAAGATTTTGGGGTATTCCCAAGGTACCGAGGAGTAAACTGGAGAGATTTGAGGAGGAAACCAAGGGATTTAATGTGGAGCATGTAATCATAGACTGGGAACCCAAAGGGCATGCTGATCATTTAGAACTCATCTTAAAGCAAGGAGATACTATCAAAGCGGCTGAAATTTCTGGAAGAAGATTCTTCTATCTATTTAAAGATATAGTCTGGTTGGAGCAAGCTCTGGTAATGTTCGCCTTGGATCGTATAACTAGGAAGGGTTTCATGCCTGTGATCCCACCTTACATGTTGAGGAGAAAATATTATCTAGGCGTAACTGATCTAGAAACTTTTGAGGACAGCATATATAAGGTAGAAGGAGAAGATCTATACCTCATAGCGACATCTGAGCATCCCTTGATAGCCATGCATGCGGGAGATACATTCACAGAGGACGAACTCCCTAGGTTATATGTGGGCGTAAGTCCGTGCTTTAGGAAGGAAGCGGGAACCCACGGGAAGGATACTAAGGGAATATTCAGGGTTCATCAGTTCACTAAGGTAGAGCAGATAGTATTTTCAAAACCCGAGGAGAGTTGGGAATGGCATGAGAGGCTAATCAAGAACGCTGAAGAGTTATATCAAGCTTTGGAAATACCTTATAGAATAGTGAACATAGCGGCAGGAGATCTAGGTGCTCCTGCGGCGAAGAAATACGACCTTGAGGCATGGTTCCCAGCTCAGGGCAGATACAGGGAGCTAGTAAGCTGCAGTAACTGCGTTGACTGGCAAAGCTATAGGCTTAGGATAAAGCTCGACAGGAAAGGCAGGAGGGAATTTGTTCACACATTAAATAGTACAGCTTTGGCCACCACTAGGACAATCTGCGCTATTCTGGAAAACCATCAGAGGGAAGATGGTGCCGTGGTTATACCTAAGGTGCTCAGGAAATATCTTGACCTGTTTGAGGATGCTCCAAAGGAAGTGATACTGCCCCTGAAGGAAAAGCCATTGAAGGAGTAATTTAACTTTTCATTCCCTCTTGCCCTATCCTATCATCTGCTTTTGTATGTCGCTAAAACCAGAGCTTTCCTGGATTCATTATGCCATTGGGATCCAGTATCTCCTTCACCTTCCTAACTAGCTCCAGATAATTCTCTCCCCTAACGGACTTTATCTCCTCTAAGAATAATTCTCTCTTGACAAATCCAATCCCATGCTCCCCACTCACAGCTCCTCCCAATCTAACAGCCAGTTCTCCTACCCTCCTAAACATTTCCTTGGCCTTCCTCACCTGATCTCCATCTGATGGATCGAAGCATATATTGGGGTGTAGGTTACCATCTCCCGCATGGCCGAAGACCGGCATCCTCAATCCGTACTCCTTCCTAAGGTTATCAAGCTCTTTTAATGCATCCACAAGCTTTGATAACGGAACCGTTATATCCTCAAGTAGGACGCCGGGATATGCCCTCGTTACTGCAGCGTAAGCTCCTTGTCTCGCTAGGTAAAGCTGCTTCATCTCTTCCGGATCATCGCTAGTTCTGGTTCTCCCTCCATTCTCCCTCATAACTCCTTCAACTTGCTTCGCCAGTCTCCACACCGATTCTATTGGTCCATCAACGTCAGATAATACCATGGCCTCCCCTTCTGGTAGCTCGTAACCGAGTATCTCTTTAACTACCTCTATGGTCTCCCTATCTAAGAGTTCAAGCATCATGGGCACATAGCCCCTCCTTCTTATCTCTGAGATAGACTTTCCAGCGTCTTCGAGCCTACTGAAAACACCTAATATACGAACCACCTTCTCGGGTAAGGGATAGATCCTAAGCCAAGCTCTAGTTATAACTCCCAGTGTTCCCTCGGATCCTATGAAGAGCGAGATAAGATCGGGTCCCCACCTCCATTTAAGGACGGGTTCTCCTATTCTGATCTTCTTACCTCCAGGTACGATCACCTCCATGGCTAGAACCCAATTCTTCATCACTCCAAACTTAGCTCCCCTCAGACCACCTGCATTCTCGGCTAAAGCCCCTCCAATGGTAGCAGATCTGGAGCTAGCAGGATCCGGTGGAAAGAAAAAACCCTTACTTCTACAGGCCTGATCTACTTGGAGAACAGTAGCTCCTGCTTCAGCCATAACATAGCCATCATCAACGTTCACCCTGATCTCATTCATAGGCGCGAGATCCAGAACTATGGAACCAGGAACTACTGGGACAGAAGCTCCTGTGAGAGATGTACCTCCTCCCCTAGGTATCACGGGTACACGCTTCTCATTAGCAACTTTTAGAACGGCCATGACGTCCTCATCGGAGTATGCCCTCACAATCGCTCCTGGGATCTCCCTCCTTTCAGTGCTTGCGTCAAGAGAGTAGGCATAGAGATCCTCAGGTTCTGTAAGTACTTTCTCCTTTCCAATCTTCCGACCTATCTCTGAAATAGCATCATCAAGGTATTTCCCGCTCATGCGAGCACCTTCATTAAGGGCCAGTCTAGTGATAAAAATAGAATAGATTAGATAATAAAATAAAAATAGAATTAGATTAGGCTATTAAACGCCAGCCTTACCAGAATATATCGCGTACGCCCTACCGTAGATTATCAACTCTTGAACATGGAGTCCGACGGGACAGGTTTGTGAGCATTGTGCACAGAGGACGCATGAATAGAGCCTATCAAGTACAGCTTTCGGTCTCACCGGATCACCCCTTACAAGATAATTGATCAAAGTCATTCTTCCTCGAGCAGACCTACTCTCTAGCCTATCTAAGGCCTTAGTAGTGGGGCATTCCACGTTGCAGAAGGCGCATTTCTTGCATTTATCTGTCTCTCTAAGGAGCATATCGGCTAGATCATTTAGCTCTAAACTTCTAGGTTTAACACTCTTTGGAAGTGTTTCATACCTTCTAAACTCCACCTCCTCCGACTTCTCTCTAGTGATGCCATTCCTCATAGCTTCCGCTATTAGAGAAGCTAGATCGTTCACATCGATCCTGTAGCCTAATGCATCGAAACCCGTTCTAAGCATCATTATGCAAGCTGGACAGGAGGTATATACCTTCTCAGCACCAGTCCTTGCCAGCTCCTTGACCCTGTCCAGCGATACCTTCCGAGCTAGAAAGGGCTGCGTCAATTCTAGCCCTCCGTCCCCACTGCATCCTGTATTAACTCCATGTCTAGGCGGCTCGGAGTAATCTAAACCGTCTATTCTCGAAATTATGAACCTGATTTCATCCACTATACCCAATATCCTAGCTAGATAGCAGGGATCATGATAAGTTATCTTCTCCCTCCTTCCTAGCTTAAGTTTAATCCCTTGCTCAGCCATCCTTTTAGCGACTACCTCAACGAAGTGCATCGTCTCCACGTCCCAGTCTTCTAAAAACTCCGGATAATAGAGCCTGAAAGCAGTAGTTACTATCGGATCCAGAGTTATTATCCTCTTGACACCTAATTCCCTGAACCTCCTCTGAACCCATTTGGCGTGCTCTTTAAACTCCCTAAGAAGGCCGTATGTATGGAGAGCTACACCAGAAGGTGGCTCTTCTTCGAAGAGGTAGCCAATTCTCTCCCCTAGGTTCTTCAGCACGTAAACAGCATCTCGAAGGGCATTCTCATACCTCTCGTTATTCCTACCCCATAGGGTCTTGGCTCCGATGGTGTATATCCCAAGCTTCCTCATGATGGGTCCTACTTTTGCCAGTGAATTTACGTCCATTAAACCCTCTAATCTCTTCATAAGCCTAAAGGCTCCTTCAGCATATCCCATTACTGGATACATCTCACCTGCATAGAATACAGTCCCTTCCACAGGCCCTTTATCTAATAAGCCCTCTGCCCATCTGACCCTCAACTCAGGCCCTATTCCCAATACATCTCCGATCTCCCTAGTATTCTCTGAAGCGAATTTTACTATCTCGGGTATAGCCGTTAACCTCCACCTCCTACTCCCAGTTCTTCCTCCCTGTGATTCAACTAATATTTCAGGATGGTTCCTTTTAGTTATGTTGTTATTGAAGGTCATTGGCATTAGAATATTACCAGCATCAAAGGTGTCAATTAGAGGTTCTTTCCCTAGGCATTCAGCTGCCATCATAACAGAGACATCAAGCCTTTTTGCCTCCTAAAGTACTTAGAAACAAGCTTTCTCCATTCTCCTTCTCTGAGAAGATGGTTGTCAGACAATGGGCTCAGGCTCTGATTTCATTATTCCCAGTTCGTTCTCAATAGCCTTTTTAGGTTAGTTCTATTTTATAGAAAAAGGAAACGGATAAATTAAGGATCGTCCAGAAGTGTGATTTCCAGCCTAAGCTAGCATATTTTCCAAGCGTAATCCTCTATCTCAGATTTCATCGTATCGCTTGAGTATAACGCCGTAGCTCCTCCTATCTTTATCTCAATGGGAATGATCCATCCAGCTCATTCGTACTTCCTTGAACCACGGATCTAGGAAGTGAAGCTCAACTTCCCTAAATCCTATGTACCTCCCACCTGCCATAAAACATCAGTATTACTCTCTAACCTGAACTCTCCGATCCGTAAGTCTTTTTACTCGTCTTTTTCGCTAATTCAAGGAAGGAAAGGATTTTTCCCTTCCCAGGAGAAGCTCCCCTCTTCTGGAGGCATTAAAAACATTCAAAGAAGCTCCAAACATCTGGAGGATCCTTGAAAGAAAAATTCGTACCCTCCTTCATTGGCTTTCATTTATGTATCTGTTTGGATCCTTTAGGACGAGCTCCCTTCTAAGAGAAGGCTACTTTGGAAGGCTTTTCCTCCCTGAAGAGAGGAAGTAATGATCGTGGTGATAGTGCACTATAATGACAGCTGCGGCATCGACTAATTCTTCCTCTAATGGCTCAAGGCTAGTTTTTCAACTTCCTTTTCTCCTCAAGGGGAGGGGGGAATGACTTGATTGTATTTCTGCAGCTCTTGGATCTATTACCAGCTTTCCCTTGTTGGTCTCTATGGATAACGAGAAGGTTTTAGCTCCTAAACTGTCGGGTCATAATATCTCTACTCTGAGATCCTCTAGGGTGCCCATTGAACCATCGATATCGAGGTCGCTTCGATAGATTTATATATTGACTTGCCGAGATGCTAAGAGGTGATCTCGCTGAGGAGGGATCGAGAAACTCGTTTTCTCCTTGCTTAAATCGAATAACTTCCGTGATAACGGGTTATTATCAAATACTAAACCCTATCCTTCTCTAGAGAAGCGAGATCCCTTTTTCACAGTTCCCCAGGAGGTGTCATGATTGGTCCTGATACTATTACCGGATGGGAGAAGATTAGAAGCTAGAACAGGAGATAGGATAATAGAAGCTATACCAAGGGATGCTGGTTTCGTTGCCAAGGTAGATGGTAAACTGGTGGATCTAACATCTCCAATAAGCGAGGACGCAAATGAGATCATAATATTGGACTTCAGCTCTAAGGAGGGAAGGCAGGTATACTGGCACACGTCCTCTCACATAATGGCTCAAGCCGTTAAAAGGCTATTTCCAAGCGTCAAGTTGGGAATAGGGCCAGCTATAGAGGAGGGGTTCTTCTATGAGTTTGATACTTCAGGGAGAGCTTTCTCTCCTGAAGATCTAGGGAAAATAGAGGAAGAGATGAGGGAGATAGTTGAAGAGGACCTCCCCATAGTTAGGGAGGAGGTGAGGAGAGAGGAGGCCATATCGATCTTTGAGGAACGTGGAGAGCCATATAAGGTAGAACTCCTTAAGGAGATTGAGGAGGACATCGTATCTCTTTACAGGCAAGGCGAATTCGTTGATCTCTGTAGAGGGCCTCATCTTCCCTCGACAGGTTACGTGAGGTACTTCAAGGTCCTCCATTCATCTTCATCCTACTGGAAGGGCGAGGAGAAGAACCCAGTTATGCAGAGGATCTATGGTATATCCTTCCCAAGTAAGGAGATGCTGGAAGAATATCTGAAGAGAAGGGAGGAGGCTAAAAAGAGGGATCACAGGGTAATAGGTCCTAAACTAGATCTCTTCTCAATGCCTTCTGAGATAATAGGTCCAGGGCTCGTCATATGGCATCCAAAGGGAGCTATTGTCAGGAGAACTATAGAGGATTTCCTAGTGAGGGTCCACCTTAAGTGGGGCTATAAGCTAGTTTATTCACCACATATAGCATACACAAACCTGTGGAAGACATCTGGACATCTCAGCTATTATAGGGATTACATGTATGTGTTTGAAAAGGAGGGGATAGAGCATGCAGTCAAACCCATGAACTGCCCCTTCCACATCCTGATCTATAAATCTAAGAGGAGGAGCTACAGGGAGTTACCTCTAAGGTTCTTCGAGCTTGGAACGGTGTATAGGTATGAGAGATCAGGAGTCTTGCATGGTCTCTTGAGGGCTAGGGGCTTCACCCAAGATGATGCCCACATATTCATGGCCCCAGAAGGTTTGGAAAGCGAGATATTGAACGTCATAGACCTCGATGAATACCTCCTTAAATCGTTCGGATTCGAGGAGTTCAAGGTTGAGCTGTCAACGTGGGACCCACGCCATCCAGAGGAGTATATGGGAAGCGAGGAAGATTGGCATGAAGCTCAATCATCTTTAGAGGGAGCTTTAAGGAGGAAGGGATATAGGTACGAGATAATGGAGGGAGAGGCAGCATTTTACGGCCCTAAAATAGATGTGAAGCTCGTTGACTCCATAGGGAGGGAGTGGCAGCTTAGTACCATACAGCTGGACTTCAATTTACCCAAGAGATTCGATGTCAAGTATGTAGATGCTGATGGATCTGAGAAGACCGTGATAATGATACATAGAGCACTTTTAGGATCTATAGAGAGGTTTTTCGGTATTATGCTTGAGCACTATGCAGGTAACCTTCCCCCATGGCTCGCGCCAGTTCAAGTTAGGATATTGCCAGTGGCAGATAGGCATGTAAGTAGGGCGAAGGAGCTTCTTCAAGTACTCAATAATTCTGGAATCAGAGCAGATTTAGATGAAGCCAGAGGAACCTTAGGATATAGAATAAGGGAGGCTGAGCTTGAGAAAATACCTTTCCTTCTAGTCATAGGAGATAGAGAGATGAGATCAGGTAGGATAGCAGTGAGACGTAAGGGAAAGGGAAATATTGGAGATATGGAACTGGAGGAATTCCTAGGTAAATATAGAAAGGAGCTCTTCCCACCTGATCTGACCTAACTAGCCTTAGGCATTCAACTAACTTCAACTTTTTAGTTTATCCTTTCCCATTCCCCCAATGAAACTAAAACCGTTAGCTCTAGGATTGGCATCATTTCTTTTACCTCTATCCATGGTATTTACGTCAATATTCCTCTCCCCATGGTTTAGTTGGATGAGTAATGCTCTTAGCGATCTGGGCCATTCGGTAAGAAGTCCAGTTGCCCCTATTTTCAACTTCGGATTGGTGACCGGCGGCTTACTCCTGCTAATATACTCCGTAAATTACATGTCCAAGAGATTTCCCCTCACAGCCAAGCTCGTAGCAGTAGCTTCCTACTTTCTCATACTAATTGGTACATTTGATGAGGTTTATGGGGCACTTCATTTCATAGTATCCCTCATCTTCTTTCTAGCTTTAGCCATTGCCTCTCTAGCCTACAGCTTCGAGGGAAAATCAAATTATCCGGTGGTTATTGCAGTTATAATAGCTGCGGTATGGGCCATTCAGCTTTCCGGACTATGTAGCTGTGGGGCGGCAATTCCCGAGATAATATCGATTTTCGTCACTCTAGTATGGTTTTTTGATTCTATGGTAAAGCTGCAAAGATCGCTTAAATGGGACTGAGGTGACCTCATGTCATTAAGCAGGAGGGATGCCTACAGAGCCATACTCCTCTTCGGGCTCGTGAGCCTTCTCGGTGATACGATCTATGAAGGAGCAAGGGCAGTGGCTCCCTCCTATCTGAATGCCCTAGGGGCTACAGCTTTCGTAGTTGGACTTACATTCGGCATCTCCGAGTTTTTAGGTCTATCTTTAAGGCTAGTAAGTGGGGTGCTCGCCGATAGAACTAGGGCTTACTGGCTCCTCTATTCATTGGGATATGGTCTGCTAATATCGATCCCCCTCATGGGATTCACTAACCTATGGTTCGTAGCTGCTGCCTTGATATTCATAGAGAGAGCGGCTAAGGGGTTAAGATCACCAGCAAGAGATGTACTCATATCTTCTATCTCCGAGAGCATTGGTACCGGTAAGGCATTTGGTCTCCATGAACTTCTAGACCAAGTAGGAGCAGTTCTAGGACCCGCTATATTGGGACTGATCTTGATGTGGATGCCAGGAAGATACGACGAGGCTTTCTCCATACTCCTCATCCCTTATGCAATTCTCATCTTAACGGTCTCCTATGTATATTCGAGGTACAGGAGCACTAGGCCTCTAGAAGAGAGCCATACAGTAGAGCTAAGGGATCTTCCGATCCCCTTCTGGCTTTATTCTCTTTCCGTTCTCTTAAATACTATGGGTCTGATACACGTATCCCTAATCGTCTTAGCTTCTAGTATAGCATTCTCTCCATGGATGGCAGCCTTTCTTTATGTACTAATGCAGGGAGTAGACGCGATATCGGCTCCCCTTGCTGGGTTATCCTACGATAAGATCGGGAGAAAGGTTCTCTATCTTCCCTTCCTGCTATCTCCCATTCCCTCCATTCTTACCCTCCATGGGGGTTCAACTCCCTTAATCGGGGCAGTAATAACGTTTGGAATAATTTACGGAATGCAGGAATCTATCTACAGGGCAGCTGTTTCAGATCTCATCTCTCCCAGCATAAGAGGAACAGCTTACGGGATATTCAATACACTGTATGGCCTAGGATTCCTGATTAGCGGAGCTATGTTCGGGCTATTCCTCCAGATGAATTGGGCCGTACAGGGCGCGATCTTTGCATTGGTTCTACAGGCTGTAGCAGCGTTGATGCTCTACAAATCACTCAAGTGATATGTTAACTTCCTCTAACACATCCCTTATCTTTGCTCTCACCTCAGCAGGCTCCATTGTGAGAGGGGGTCTATAGACCTCCTTAATCGGAGAACCCAATATGGAAAGCGCTGTTTTTATTGCAGTGGGAAATGAAGAAGCCAAATCATATATCCTAGCAAGATTTGCTAGTCTTCTAAAGCTCTTAACTGCATCATCCAACTTGCCACTGTTCCATGAATTGTAAACAGAGAGGTGAAGCTGAGGTGCCACATTCGCTAGCGCCATTATACCTCCATCTCCTCCTAGCGCTAAGACGTTCAGTAGATGGTCATCCATGCCTGTAAGCACGGAAAAGTCCTTCCTCACCGCTTTCACCCTGCTTATCAAAGCCCTTATGTATGAAACGCTATCCTTTGATATTTTAGCCCCCACTACATTGGAGAACTCCTGAGCTAACTTAACGTAAACGCTGACGGGTATATCATTCCCTGTGAGCGAGGGTATATTGTATATTATTATGGGTAAATCGACCTCGTTAGCTATCCTGCTGAAGTGATAATGCAATCTATCTTCCTTTAGCTTAAAGAAGTAAGGAGGTGCAACTATAACTCCATCAGCCCCTAAATCCTTCATCTCCCTTCCAAGAGATATGGCCTCTTCCGTATAGTTGGATGTTATCCCTGGAAGAACATCAGGCCCGCTTGCTAAATCCAAGGTAGCTTTCACCAGATTAATCATCTCATCACGTTTCAAATGTACGAACTCGCCAGTAGTTGAATTTACAAATAGACCATGGACTCCCTTCTCGCTTAGAAATGATACTAACCATCGTATCCCCTCTATATCGAGCGAGAAATCCTCATTGAAGGGGGTGATCATGGGTACAATAACTCCCGAAAATGCATTCATATGATAGAAGTGATGAGGAAAGATTTATTCCTTCCTCTTACTGAAGGGAGATTTACCTAACTAGGATCCTCTGAATTTCGTGGCTATATCTATTGATCAGATATATTAGAGCGAAATTGGTGGTGGCTATCATTAAGCTAATACCTCCTCCCACACCCATCAGCGTGAGGGCTAATCCAACATGGTAGGCGAGGGCATTCCCTATCATTATATTGAAGATCCTCAACGCCACCACCGATCAACCATCTCCCCCCTGATTTATATATAAATCGGATAAAATCGTTCTATAACGTTTCAACACGATTCTCCTGGTTATGTTAAGCCATAATCTTCCTAATATGACTTCTATCTTTACTAAGGGATAACGGTAATTATTCCTAAGGTAGTAAACGAGCTAGCTTGGGAAATAATTGGGCTTTTTGAATAAAAACAGCTATTATTTAAGCAATTGTACAGCTGCTTCATACATATATTATTATCATCCCATGCATAAATCTAAAATTAAATTCAGAAGATCTTGAAGAGGGAGACATCATTTCATATATGAAAATAAGGAAACTATTTCAAATATACTTTGAACAATAACATGGTGTTCAGCTATGTCCGAGCATAAGCCGACTGTCGAGGAACTCCTCAAGAAGGCTGAAAAGCCTTCCAAGTTGGCCCTTGCCTATCATCCATTTTACGAAGGTAAGGTCCAAGTTATGCCGAAATGTGTAGTGAGAGATATGAGCGATTTTGCTATATGGTATACCCCTGGTGTAGCAGCTTCATGCAAGGTAATAAAGGAAGATCCTGATCAATCATTCTATCATACCAATAGATGGAATTACGTTGCCGTCGTTAGTGATGGTACGAGGGTTCTCGGTTTAGGTAATATAGGACCTGAGGCAGGTCTTCCAGTAATGGAGGGTAAGGCCCTCCTCTTCAAATACCTTGGAGGTGTAGACGCCTTCCCTATAGTTGTTAGGGCTCATAAAGCAGAAGAAATGCTTAAGCTATTGGAATGGATTGAGCCAAGCTTTGGTGGGATAAATCTAGAGGATATAGAGAAACCTAAATGCTATCGAGTATTGGAGGAAGCTAGAAAGAGGCTGAACATTCCTGTCTGGCATGATGACCAGCAAGGAACAGCTACTGTTGTGTATGCTGGAGCTGTGAACGCATTTAAGATAGTTGGTAAGGATATGAAACAATCTAAGATAGTATTCTTTGGCGCTGGAGCTGCTTGCGTTAGGAGTGCCATAGTAATGATGAAAGCGGGGGTTCCACCGAAGAATATAATAATGATAGATAGCAAAGGTCCCCTCTATGCTGACAGGCCAGATATTGAGAGTATAAAGGAGAAAGATCCTTGGAAGTATGATTTAGCAATAAAGACAAATGGAGAAGGAGCTAAAACGATAGAAGAGGCCTTCAAGGGAGCTGATGCGCTCATAGCAATGAGCACACCAGGACCTGGCGTCGTAAAGAAGGACTGGATAAGGTTGATGAACAACGATGCGATAGTATTCGCTGCAGCTAATCCTGTGCCTGAGATATGGCCTTGGGAGGCCAAGGAGGCAGGAGCTAGGATTGTAGCTACTGGAAGAAGCGATTTTCCAAACCAAGTGAACAACAGTTTAGGGTTCCCAGCTATATTCAGGGGAGTATTAGATGTTAGGGCTAAGACCGTAACTGATGAGATGTGCATAGCAGCTGGAAACGCATTAGCTAAGTTCGCGGAGGAGAAGGGACTTCACGAAGACTATATAATACCAACGATGGATGAGTGGGAAGTATATCCTCTAGAAGCAGTAGCGGCAGCTGAGCAGTCTATAAAGCAAGGAGTTGCTAGGAAGATCCTAAGTAGGAACGAGCTTTATGAGAGGGCTGTCAATATGATAAGGAATGCTAGGGAGGCGACCAAGCTCTTAATGGAGAAGGGACTTATACCTTCACCTCCACCGGAGGAAGAAGTCTTAGAGAGTTATGGGCCCTGAGTTCCTCCTTGCCTTACTTCTTTTTCTTTTTACTTAGCTTATACACCCAACTTTTTAACTCTCAGATCCTTAGATCTATTATGAAGCATCGCTTGACTGAATTGATACTCATCTCGCTACTTCTGACATCATTGCTCTCATTCTTGCCGGTCAAGGCTAATGATGAAGTCTTAATAATTTCAAATGAGTATGATGAGAAAGCAGCGAGCTTGTTAAGGGGAGAATTAATCAGTTTGAATTTCTCGGTAAAAGTAAGTTCTACAATGGAAGATGGCTATAGATACTACTTCATTTTGGGAGGTCCTCTAGCTAAGGACGTTGGGAGGATCTCTAGGAGATATCTACCTAGATCAGAAGGCCAGGCCCTCATGAGGATCAAGGGGTACTGGACTTTCGTCGTAAGGCCTGAAAAGGAGCAGATAATTATTATTGCAGGTAATACAAGAAAAGAGACACTTTTAGCAACTAAGTTCATGATAGAAAAGGGAATCATACGCTTCATTACCAATAGTAGCATTGATGCATCACCCCCTCTCTCTCCTCAAGAAAAGAAGAACCTAACGACCTTGAGATATGAATGGAGGTTCCCCCCTAAGGTAGGTAAAAAATATAACCTCTCTCTAAAGATACCACTTCCTCTAGTGGATTTCTTCAAAGTTAAGCCTAGGATGAGGCTCTTAGAGTTCAATAGAAGTAGAAGAAATCTGATCTTTACTTGGTATCTCATGGTAAGAACTCCCCACGACGATCCCTACATATCAGCGCTTGTCAATGGGCTTGATCACTTAGCTGAGAGAGATGGTATTGAAGGTTATGAAAAGCTCTGGTTTATAGCGTCCTTTGTGCAGAGCATGAAGTACTCATTAGCAAACGAGTTTTCTCCTACCGGAGATTATCCAAGTTATCCAATTGAGACACTGTATAGGGGAGCTGGCGACTGCGAGGACCTGTCGATATTACTCATATCCCTCTACAGGCAAGCTGGCTACGATTCGGCCTTGCTCATAATGCCTACTCACGCAGCTGTTGCAGTCTCAATGCCCCCAGGTTGGATAAAGTTACCTAGAGTAAAGTCTGAAATGATAGAATACGCAGGAACACCCGTGGTTCTAGTTAACCTCATAGATCTACAGCAAAAACTGATGGAAGGAAAGAATGTTGCCCTAGAGTTCGACATGAATGGGAAGAAGTATTATTATGTGGAGACAACGGCTTTCTTTAAGCCCGGAGTATTACCTAACTTGGCATGGCTTGCAAAAGAGACAGGATGGAGTTACTCAGATTTCCCAATATTTGTCGTTAAGATGGATGATGTAGCAGTCCCCCTGATAGCCAATTACACAATAATTAGCAGGAAAATAGGTACTGGTTATGGAATAACTATTATAGCGAAAGTAGCAAATATAGGGGAAAGGAGAAGTATGGATCTCACATTTAACTCCCAAATCTATCCATTAAGTAAGGTTACAGTGGGAGGGAATGATCCTCATCTGATAAGGCTTGGAAAAGCCGGAGATAGATTTCTCGCTGGATCCCTGTGGGGATCCTACGATATAGGTGAGATAGATCCGGGAGAGGTGAAGGTAATTAGCATGAACTTTTACACCGAGGCTTCAGAAATGGGAGCTAGCATCTCATTATCTTATCAGGGGTCAGATTTGGATTTCATAAGGATAAAGCCCTTCCATCCTTAGACTAGGTGAAAAGATGGGAGACATACTGGGAAGATCCCTTCGACTGATCTCCTTCGGGGAGAGTCATGGAACTTTAGTTGGCGCGGTAATTGAAGGGATACCTGCAGGTCTTTCAATTACCGAGGAGGATGTTCAGAAAATTCTAGATTTAAGAAGACCCGGTCAGTCCGAATATACAACTCAAAGGCGTGAGAGGGATCGGGTTGAGATAGTAAGCGGGGTCTTCCATGGGCACACTACTGGAGCGCCTCTAACCATGATAGTCAGGAACGAGGACGTGGTATCTTCCTATTACGAAGAGTACAGACGCAGACCTAGGCCTGGACATGCCGATTACATCGCCAGACTGAAGTACAAGGGATTTAATGACTACAGGGGAGGAGGTAGGTTCTCTGGGAGGATTACAGTATCCATGTGCATGGCCGGGGCAGTTGCCATGAAACTTCTGAGAACCCTTAAAGTTGAGATAATAGCCTATTCCTTGGAGATAGGTGGCGAGAGAGCGAGAGGATTTACTCTCGAGGAAGCAAGAGCTTACAGGTACTCTAACCCCCTGAGGGCCCCGAATGAAGAGAGCTATCTCAGGATGTCCAAAGTAATTGAGGAAGCGAAGGCCGAGGGAGATAGTGTAGGAGGTATAGTGGAAGCTATAGCCCTAAACGTCCCCCCGGGGTTGGGAGATCCCATATTCGATACAATAGAGGGAGATGTATCGAAGGCCATGTTCTCAATACCTGCTGTTAAAGGAGTGGAATTTGGATCTGGATTTAAAGCAGCTAGAATGAGGGGATCCGAGCATAATGATCCACTCGTTATAAGGAATGGAAAGATATCTTATTTGAAAAACGATCATGGAGGAGTGATAGGAGGCATTACAACAGGGGAGCCCGTGATAGTCAGGGTTGCTTTCAAACCTACAGCATCCATATCGAAACCACAAAGGACAGTGGATTTAGATGAGATGAGGGAAGTCGAGATAAGGGTTAAAGGTAGGCACGATCCTTGTATAGTCCCAAGGGCTGTAGTTGTGGTAGAAAGCATGCTCGCCTTCGTGCTGGCAGATCACGCCATTAGGGCGGGCTTTATACCAAGAGTACTGGGGTGATCCCTTGGAGGAGTTAAGGAGCAGGATCAGGAATGTGACCCTAAAAATTATCGAGCTTTATGGAGAGAGGATATCACTGGTTAAGGAAATATCATCGGCGAAAAGGAGAGAAGGAGTTCCGATAAGGAACGAAGGGATTGAGAGGAGCCTATGGCACGATGTCAGGAGAAAATGCAGGGAAGTAAATCTGGATGAGTGGAACTGCAGGAGGGTCTTTAACTTCCTTATATCTTCCTCAATAAGAGCCCAAATACCCGAGGATGTGGGAGCTGGTCCTCACATAGAGATTTTCAGGAGAGCTAAGGAAATGGAAAAGGAGGGGAAGAGGATCTATCACTTGGAGGTTGGAGAACCACCGTGGTCCCCTCCCCCGGAATCTATAGATCGCATGCTAGAGGCAATAAATGAAGGGAAGATAAGGTACGGAACATCATCAGGCACCTATAGGTTTAAAGAGGCTGCAAGCGAATGGGTATCAAAGAGGGATGGAATTCAGCTAACACCTGATCTGATCTTGCCGACTCCCGGCTCTAAGTACGCAATATTCTCTATCCTATCTACCTTCCTCCATCCAGGAGATAGAGTGGGCATAATGCTGCCAGCCTGGCCTGCTTACAGGGGGATGGCAGCTAAACTCTCGTTAGAGCTAGTGGAGATAAGCTCCCCTGAGGAGGTAGACAAGTTGACCGGCGTGGATGCATTCATCCTTTGTTCCCCTAATAACCCTGATGGAAAGGTTTGGAGTGATAAGGAACTTAATGAATTAGCTGATACCCTCAGGGAAAGTAATTCCATCCTAATAAGTGATGATGCTTATGCAGAACTATCCTTTGTTAAGAGGAGAGCTCCGTCCTCCATATATGAGAATTCCCTTAGCGTTGGAACATTGTCGAAGGCCTTTGGGATGACTGGGTTCAGAATAGGTTACGTATATGGTCCTGAGGAGAAAATAAATGAACTAGCTAAGTTTATCGGGTTAACGATTACAAATGTCCCAGAGTTCATACAAGAAGCCGCAGCAGGAGCTTTGAATGCAGGAGATAGGTGGATTGATAAAGTAAGAGAGGAGCTGCGCTCCTATTTAGATTACTCAATGGAATTATTGGCTGGAACTCCCCTCGAAATAGGGAAAGTGGAAGGGGGCCTCTACCTATTTCCTAGGGTAAAAATCGATGGGTTCGATTCAATAGCTTTCTCTAACTATTTATTGAAGGAGAGAGGCGTAGCAGTGGCTCCTGGAATAGGTTTCGGTCCATATTCAGATAGGATAAGAATAACATTCGCTAGCCCCTATGCTGACCCGGGACTGAAGTTGCTCAAGGAGGCCCTGCTGGAATGAGGATACTATTAGTAGGAGCTGGATCCATGGGGTCGCTTCTTGGCTCTTACCTTAGCATGGATCATGAATTAGATGTGTACGACATAGATAGATCGAGATCAGAGAAACTGGCCCGTGAGATTGGAGGTATGTCTTTGAGGGATCTGAGGGGGTTGGAAGAGTACGACGCCTCCTTGGTATGCGTTTCCATATCTGGAACTTCAAGGGTCGTGAGCCTTTTATCAGAGAGGATGAAATCCGGATCTATTATAATGGAGATATCCTCAGTTAAATCTCCAGTTATGAACTCCCTGAAGGAAGCTGTAAGGAAGGGAATGAGGGCGGTATCACTACATCCTCTCTTCGGTCCGGGATTAAGGGATATATCTAAGGGAAAAGCTGCCTTAGTTCGAATCAGTAACGTGGAGGAAGAAGGGTCTATAGCCTCCTCCATATTTCCCTTTCATTTAATTCCTGTGGAGATGGGAGAGCATGATCGTGCAATGGCCTGGCTCGCCTTGATACACCTCATGCTGCGTACCTTTCTCAAATCTTCTAATATGGATGCGGAACTAATATCTAAGCTCCTCTCTACCACATCAAGTAGATTTCTTGATCTGGCTGTCGCTTCCTTAACCCAAAGTGACGAGCTTACCATGGAACTCATGTCCCTTAACCCCTACTTCCCTGAGGTTTTTGAGAGATTCATTAGCACCTTGATGCGTAAGGATGCCGTCATAGGGGAGACTAGATGGGTGAGGATAAAGGATCCTCGTGAGGCTTACAGTTCTCTCTATAGGGAGTGATCGTTCCCTACTTCGGCCGGATTAGAGTCTGTGCTGGGTGGAACATCTTCTTCCAATAACTTAAGGACGAATACTGGCTGCTTAAACAGGGACGGGTGTATCTGAGGTGAATAGAACTTGGTTTTCCCTTCTAAGTTCCTTTCCCTGAATCTCTTTTCTAATAGCTCAATGCTCAGTTCAGATGGGACAATTGACTCTGAACCGAATGAGAAGGTCCATTCATCAGTAAATGATGGTATGTAGGCTCTAGCCATGGCGTGTTTTCTAAACACCTCGGTTATAGCCTTATATATTCGTGGAAAAGTTCTCCTGTTGATATGTAGTCCTGTGCTGTGAGTAACCATGAGTCCACCATCATTTAGCGCTCTCTTAACCATCTCATAGAACTCCTTCGTATAGAGCCTAGCTGCCTGACCATAAGGATCTGTCAGATCTAATATAATGAGATCGAATTTTTCATCTGTCCTTTCTATAAAACTCCTGCCATCTCCTATTATTAGCCTGAGCCTACCATCCTCAAAGGCCCCAGAAGGAACCTCTGGTAAATGCCTTTTCACTAACTCAATCACGGATCTATCCAATTCTACCATAGTAACCTGACTAACAGGATGCTTTAGTACTTCCCTGAGGGCGCCTCCATCTCCCCCTCCCACTATCAAGACATGTTCCGGTTTACCTATGGTTAAGAGAGCTGGATGAACGAGTGTTTCGTGATATATGAATTCGTCATAGAGGGATAACATGATTATATGCTCGATGAACAGGGCTTTCCCGTAGAAAGGGAATTCTACTACCTCAACCAGCTGACCTGCTTCCGTAGTCTCCGATGAAATCACTTTACTTACAGGAGTAAGGGTTGCTAGAGGACCAGCATGTTCTAAATAAAGAAGCTGTCCATCTATGTTCCTTAATCCTGGCTTAGGTAACTTGGGCATATGCATTTCCCTACTGTCAGAATAAAAATGAATTGATTGGGATGAATCAGGCTCGCACCATCAACTCCTCTCATCTAACAGAAAGAGGGACTTTGAGATTAGGTCGGCTATCGCTTGGGTATACTTCTCGTCGATGTATCCCTCCTCCTCAAGGCGAGCTAGTTCCCCGTATATTGGCTCCTTTATATCCTCTGAAAGCAAGTTAGGTCCCCAATTTATCCGGTCAATTCTCAGTATGGAGGATAGCTCTCTGTTTAGATCAGTTTCCTCGAATAGGGAATCGAATGTACCGAAGAAGTTCTTTATCTTATGACTCAATCCGGGCCTCTTGAATCTTAGATTAGCTATTACAAACTTCCTCCTATCTTTACCCTTCGTTTCCACTAAGTAAACTGGCATAATGATATAATTGACTGAGGGAGCTGAGGTCAGAGTACTGATAAGCATTTCATACTGCTTGGCAAGCTCCCCGAGCTTAGATGCTAGGGAGTTAGAGGCTGAGACGATCCTATCCCTCTCCCTCAGATATTCCCTTCGTGAAGGTGAATCAGCTGGATACCTATCAATCCATGAATTGAGCTCCTGAGCTAGTCTTTCCCCTATAAATCTAATCCTAGAAGCCATCTCTCTGAATTTTAAGGCAGTCTTCTCGTAGCTATCTATCTTATCTCTTGAAGAGAGTTCCTTGAATTCAGGAAGAGATATTGGATCACAAGATCCCATTTTGGGAGGTTCAATATCCACTCCTCTCGAGTTGACAAGCATGGAATATAGGCTGCTTGGGAAAATTCCCCTTAGCCTGATATTCCTAGCAGGTGCTCTGAAAGAAGACAGAGAGATGGCTGTGGATATAAATGCCTTATAATCTGAGTCATCTAGGGATCGGAGAGCGTCTTCCCATGAGCTAACATCCTCAAGCCTAAATATGGGCTCGATAGAACATAGTTCATCTACAATCACTGATAAATGACCGCTGGAAAATGGCCTCAGAGTAATTAAGCCCTTCCTTATGCTTCTTAGTACTTCCTCCTCCCTGCTCCAAAAGCCCCCTTTCTTCCTCTTCTCTTGGATAAATGAAATTATGGCTAGGAGTCGCGACTCCTCGCCATGCCTAGGATAGCTTGTGAGAAGATCTATTACCTTCATATCCTCACCTTCCGTCTAAAAGTCTCATTAGGTCTTCCGGTATCCTCCACCCAGCGGAATGGGCTATCTCTTCAACATGGCCCACCCTCGCTGCTTTAGGAATGGCAACGACCATGGGCTTAGATATGAGCCAATTCAGCGCTACTTGGGCTGGGGTCTTCCCTAACTTGTCTGCTACGATTTTAAGCTCACGACTAGGATTTCTGGCAAGTCTGCCCCTATCTAAGGGACTGTAAGCCATGAGCACTATCTTCTCTTTCTGGCAATATGGTAGAAGGCTAGCTTCCGGATCTCTAACTCTCAGGTTATATTCAACTTGGTTCACGACTATGTCTCCCCGACTCATTAGTTCTCTGGCCTCCTTCAGCAGATCTACGGGAAAATTGCTGACTCCAATGTAACTGATGAGTCCCTCAGATACCAGTTCTTCCATGGCCCTTATGGTCTCACTGAGGGGTATGGCAGGATTAGGCCAATGTATCAGATATATATCGATGTACGTGCCTAACCTCCTCACGCTTGCATTGGCCGATCTTTTGACGCTATTGTAAGCTAGGTTAGTTCCCCATACCTTGCTCATTATCGTCAATTTTTCCCTTTCAAATGGTTTTATAGCTTCTCCTACGATCTCCTCGGCCTTCCCCCATCCATACATCTCCGCTGTATCTATAAGGGTCATTCCTAACTCTATTCCCCTCCTGAGGGATAGGATTGCCTCATCCCGTGGCGCTAGATCTATCTGGTACGTACCGAGGCCCAGCTTAGGTATTTTACGGCCAGTTCTATCCAGCTCCTCGTACTCCATTTGGATCACCAGTTATCAGCATATAGGCCAGGGATCTCCCATTACCCATGCTAGAGGTTAATAGGTGCGAGGTCTTATACCTGTCAGCCCCAGCTACTACAACTATATAGGTTTCCCCTTCCCTTTCCACATGGATCACAGTTCCACCGCTTTCCAGTTTTTCCTTCTCCCTTTCAGATAGGACCTTGCCTGCCATATTAACTGGCATGTATTCATCGGTGGGTGTCTTATGACCACCCAAGATCAATACGATATCATAGCTAGGGAATTCTCTGGAGGAGTTGATCCTGGAGAGGGTTACTCCAGATAGATTAGCTGCATCTATTAATGCCTCTTTGGATAAGTTCCAATCTATCCCATTGGAGTATATTGCTACCCTTCTACTGAGGGTAGTTACGTTAAATCTGAATACCTTGTTCATCTCTCCATTAAATATCAGGCTCACGATGCCTGTCGCATTAACTCCCGGATCCGATTGTAATGTGACCGTTAGGTTGAACGGAGGCATTCCTTTGCTTGGACTTATGGAAATATTCAACCAATCAGGTGATCCTGATACGCCCGCTGATACCTCCCCAGAGTAGTTTCCAGTACCTAGAACACGGATCATCGTCTTCTTTATGAATCCTCCTTTTAGCTCGACGGAGTTTCTGCCTTCGATGATGAAACCTCTCCTCTCGATCACAGTCAAGTTAAAGGGAAGGGATGATTGAAGAGCGCCTTCTGCCCTAATGATGATCACATACTTCCCTCCCGGAGCGTCTTCAGGTAAAGAAATGTTTAGAATACCTTTAAAGGGAGGAACTCCTGATGATGGGGATATTACGTAGTTAAGGAAATTAGGAGCTTCTAGACTCAAATTAACTGGCTTTGATAGGCTTCCCCCAACATAAAATTCCAAGGAGGTGCTCCTCCCCTGCATAAGCTCTATAGATGAAGACTCTAAGCTGAGATCCAGAGATGCTGGTTCATAATCTATCATTATTCTAGGCCCCTTTCCATTAGCGTTCTCCGAGTAGAGATCCAACTGTCCGTGCTGATCATCCGCTAATTTCAGGAGGATCCATCCCTTACTCTTTAGTTCTCCATTCACGTAAGATTGCACATAATCCGTTAAGTTAATCTCGATCCTAGATGAATCAACAATCGCCTCTCCCCACTTCTCTATGATGTCTCCTCCAGGATTATTCCAAGGATTTCCATCGCTTTCATATAGCCAGCTAGTATGAAATAGATCTGGTTCCCCTTTCAGATCCCAAACTTCTATCGAAATTCCCTGAGAGAAATTCTGCGCGGTTAACACCAGGGTGGCGTTAATCACTTTGGAGAAGGGAGGTATGTGTAGATCGCTTAGATCAAACCCTATTATGGCTCTAGACTCCAGGGTCCTGTTACCTTCGACCTCTCTAGAGACTTTCAGGATGATAGAACCTGCATAGGAGGTATTGGGCTCCCAGTTTGTTATGTAACAGTCAACTGCAGAGTAGATGGATGTACGCGTTTCAAGCGAGTTGCGGATCGGTGGTATGGCGATCAAGATCGCTAGCAATGCCAAGAGGACTACTCTAACAGAGGCCCTCATACAAATCGGGCCTTCTGTCCCTGAATATGTCATTAAGCTCGTTTATCCTCTTATTATCAGCCCTGCTTGGGTCTATTTCAGCTATCATGGCATGTTCTCCTTCTTTTGGGGCTTGCACAAGCACGTTCATTTTGGGATCCGCTACCAAGCTCCTTCCCTCGTATTCGTAACTCTTTCCTCCCCTCACCTCTCTCCCACTCCTATCAGCCAATACGATAAATACTCCATTTTCCACGGCCCTAGCTAAATCCACAGTTGGCGCAAAGGGTAAGACTAGATTAGAAGGATGAGCTATAACCTGTGCCCCCTTGAGTGCCAAGATCCTCGCAACCTCAGGAAACCTCCAATCGTAGCAAATCATGACGCCAACCTTCATTCCAGCTACATTGTAAACATTAAATCCCGTATCTCCTGGCTCGAAGAACAGTTTCTCCTCGTAAAATAGGTGAGCCTTCCTGTATGTGCCCTTAACCTCTCCATTCTCATCTATTATGACCGCTGAGTTGTAAATCTTATCGCCAGATCTCTCCGCAAACCCTGCTACTATCGCAGTCGAGTTTTCAGAGGCATACATCCTCAGCTGCTCAACTGTATATCCACTAAGGTCTTCAGAAAGCTTTTCAACTTCATCCTTGGTTAGGAAAAGGTAGCCAGTATTGAAAAGCTCCGGAAAGACGAGCAGATCAGCTTCTACTTCAGAGGCTATCCTTAGGGCTCGACTTACATTCCTTCTAACTTCCCCAAATATGGGGTTGTTCTGAACGAAGCCCACTCTCTTCATACACATCGAACTTATTGGATCATGGAACCTATTAACGTTCACGGGATCAATTCCATGAGTATGAGAAGCACTATCCCAGCAAGTATGAGCCTCTTCCCCTTGTATGAGAATATGTCACTTGCCCATAGGATAACCCCTAATGCCACTAAGGTGCCAGCCAGTACCCTCCCGATTGTAATAGCTGACTCCTTCAGGGTATTCAATATATCCACTATATCTTGGGTCAGATCCTGTATGGCATCCTTAAATCCAGAGAAGGGATCTTGGGCGCTAACCATGAGGGGAGATATAAGCAAAGCTATTATCAGAGGCACGATATAGATGTTAGATCTCATCGAAGGATCGGGCCTAATTCAGATTATACTTCAGACAGTTGTAGCAATGAACTGATACTTTCATGAAGTATCCACCTTGATTTCCCATTTCCTAATACAATAGAACTTCCTCAAAATCTTCCCGAAATGTATGTACTCGGCTAGATCATCCCTGACTATGGCATTGAAAACGAAGGATATTTCCTCTCCTTTCCCCCTGGGAATGAACTTCGTATAATAGTACAATCTTAGATCTATTCCTTCAGAGAGAAGCTCAGCTCTTATCTTAGGAACTAGCTGCCTTAGGTTTGATTCGATATCATCCAAAGCATCAGATAAGTTCTTATTGAGCAAGAAAGATCGCCTCACTATTCTAGATGTTTCGGACTCCAGATAGCTCAGGATATCCCTTAAGAGAAAGTAAGCCGTTGGCTGACATGCTTGGCTCCTGAAATTCCTATCTGCCTCCATGCGGAGCAAGTTATCGATCAGATCTACCTTTCCTGCTACCTTTAAGCCTATCCCTCCTTCCCTACATGATCCACCAAATAGGGGATCTGTCTTCTGTTGTCCTTTAGATCTAAAAATGCTATAAGAGACGTATCCCCTGTAAGAGAACCCCTTCATAGCCCAGTCCTCGCTTAGCATATCCAGAAAAGCGGATCCATTAGGTGGCGAGGGATCGGCGTAGCATGCGCTACCATTGACATCATATAACCAGGAATCTATGGAATACCTAGCGAATATGAGAGATCTCACCTTCAATGAGTCGGCCTCAGCATGCAACTCCCACATCCTCAGCTCCCCCCTGTGGAGGATCCAGTCCCCATCTCTCTCAGGCGCGCTTAATATCACAGAAGATAGCATCAGGGCTATTATCAGCAGGTAAATCTCTTTCAAGGTTTACCCACCGCAATTAGGTACTCCGGTGGTTGCGTTCCTGGGATGAACAAGCAGTAGTATATTCCTTCCCCGTAATCATTCATACACTTGGTTGATAGTTCCCCGCCATCGCTTTCCCCCAATAAAACTTTGTAACCAATCCTATTTAATATTCTGACTGCCTCAGAGCATGCATAGGCCTTGCTAATAATTTGCCATTCCGGGTATATGTGGGAAGGGATGGCAAGAAAGCTGGAAATCAGAATTAGAGCTGATATTGAAGCTAGAACCCATTTCAACTTAAAGCACCTGCTGCAGCAGCGAGTAGCAATATCAGGAGCACTATCGTAATTATACCCTCCACGAGTTCCGTCAGCACCTTCTCACCCATTTCAGGTAATCTGCTGCACTTATATCGAGATGATCTGAGAGCAATCGAAGCCTTTCATATATCTTTTCCCTTTCATAGCATCTACCTATCTTTATCAGAGGAATTATGAAATTTAGAGAGAGGAATATAATGATCACGATGGCTAAAACACCTATTCCAGATAAGGTAAAACTTAATCCTTCCTCCAATTTCCCTCCCACCTTATGGAAATATATTTGGCCTTCCATATAGCAACGAATCTGCCGTACCCAGTTGCCCCTCCTCCACCCTCTACCTCGAATGGATAGGAAATGGAAGCGGAGTAATTTCCAGATCTGATCCTGACATTCCCCCCACTAGCTTCGTAAGTCACGTAGCATGGTAGATATACGTAACCGACAGCTGTTCCTCCCCCTAATGAGTTGGATATGGCTAAGTCCAGAGATTTTAAAGCGGTATTTACGCAATTTATCGCCCTTTTCTCTTCAAATAGATTTACTGCCTGACTTATCGGCCCAGATATTGCATAGGCTATTATAGAGAGGCCAACAGCCATTAGAAGTGCCCTTTCCAAAGTTTCCTTCACTTTCTAATCCTCCACCACAGGATGAAATAACCGAGGCCAGCAGCTACGGGATAAAATACAGGATCGAATATCAGGGAAATCAGGAGGGCCACAGGAAGAATTACTAGGTAAATGTATCTACCCATAGACATCAATTCGCTCGGCGCCTTCAATAGAAGGAAGGGATCAAATCCGCATGAAGAATGAAAATTTCATGAAGATGGCCACTTCCTCCTGTGCCACTTGGTGAACGCTAGATACAGTAGAACTGCTACTAAAACACCCAACACA
>JAOZGJ010000010.1 GCA_027491785.1 Thermoproteota archaeon
TCTTAAGGGTATATTTCTCCAGCCTATCCTCCAATACTTCAACGCCTATTCCGGGCTTCTTTGGGGCTACCATGGTGCTCCTATTCGTGATAGACCAAGGTGGCTCCACTATGTCCTCTCCATAGTAGCGATCGCTGGCGGATATATCGTTGGGGAACCTCACGTCGGGTAAGGTCGCTGCTGCAACTTGATGCCCCCTCCCGATTCCAGTCTCGAGCAGACCACCTATCCAGACGGGCATTCCGACTGAATCACAGAAATCATGTATCTTCTTGGTATTGAGGAGCCCGCCTACCCTAGCCGGCTTTATGTTTATTATGGAGCAGCTTCCCAATCTGTAAGCCCTATAGGCATCTTCAGGTTTCTTTATCGACTCATCTAGGCATATTGGAGTTCTTATCATACCAGCTAGGATCGAGTGATCCACGAGGTCATCGTGATCGAGGGGCTGCTCCAGCATGAGGAGGTCGAACTGATCCAGTTTCCTCAGGTAATGCCAATCGTTCAACCTATAGGCTGCATTTGCGTCCACTTGAAGCATTAGGTCTGGATGTTCTCTCCTAACGGCCTCGACCACATCCAAATCCCATCCAGGCTTTATTTTCAACTTTATCCTCTTGTATCCCTTCTCCAAGTATGAGTCAACGACTTTAAGCAGGTCTTCGATGGTGCGCTGTATTCCCACGCTTACACCGCTCTCTATTTCCTCTTTCGTCCCCCCTAGGAGCCTCCATAAGGGCATACCATTCTTCTTAGCTTTTAAGTCCCATAAAGCCATCTCAACTCCTGCCTTAGCCATCTGATGCCCTCTAACGAAATTTACTCTCTCGAGGAAATCTTCTGGTCCTTCTGAAGAGATAGCATGCTCAGCCAGGAACTCTCTTATGATGTAAAAAGATGTCTCAGCAGTTTCATAGGAATAGATGGGCTTGTAATCAGCTGGTGCCTCACCCCAGCCTACGAATCCATCTTCCTCCACTCGAACGATAACCGCCCGTCTCCTCCTCGTCACTCCCGTGCTTATCTCGAATGGAGAGACTAGCTCCATCTCTATGAGGTAGAGGCTGAGCTTCCTAACCACCCCTTATCTCCTCCAGTATCTCCTTAGCCCTTTCTATGTTGATCCTCCTCTCTCTTATCATCCTCTCGGTAACTTTATCTACCTCATCCGGCCTCGCTCCCGCAGCCAAGGCTATATTACGGGCATGCAGTTTCATGTGACCTGCCTGAATTCCTTCGGTCGCTAGGGCCCTGAGGGCCGCGAAGTTTTGAGCAAGGCCGACAGATACTATCACCTTCGCTAGCTCGCTTGCTTTCTTAACTCCTAGGATCTTAAGGGCCAGCTTCGCTATTGGATGTACCCTCACAACACCTCCCACAGTGCCTATGGCTAGGGGAAGCTCCAGGCTGCCCCACAGGTCCCCGTTCTCATCAACCCAGTACTCAGATAGGGATGTGTAGCGACCGTTCCTAGCAGCATAGCTGTGGGCTCCTGCCTCCAAGGCCCTGGTATCCTGACCAGTAGCCCTCGCTACCGCTATTATCCCGTTCATTATGCCCTTGTTATGGGTGGCTGCTCTGTAGGGATCGTATTTAGCGAACCTGTATGCCCACATAATCCCATCTACTACCTCCTCTCCTCCAATAGCCGATTTAGCGAACTTAGCCTTTGCTCTAGCCAATCTCTTGTCAGCCAGATTAGAGAGGATTCTCAGATATACCTTACCTCCTGTCAGTCTCTCAACGGTCGGAGCTAGGCCCTCAGCCATTGTGTTCACCGTATTTGCTCCCATGGCATCTAGGGTATCGACGTAGAGGTGGATCACCAGCATTGGACCTGCATCCGTCTCTATGGTCCTGACCTCCAGATCCCGGGCCCCTCCACCCAATTTTACCAGGAGATGATCCATCTCATTTGCCAGTTCGATCAATCTTTCCTTCTCAGCTAAAATAGTTCTCCTAGCTTCCTCTATATTCGGTACCTTGACCACCTGAATCTGGGATATCATTATGGACTCGGTTGCATCTGCTTGGAAGCCCCCAGATTCCCTGGCCATCTTAGCGGCATTGCTGGCAGCTGCAACAACACTGGGTTCCTCTATGGCCATGGGAACTAGGTAGTCCTTTCCATTTATGAGGAAGTTAGTGGCTATACCTAGGGGCAGGGGCCACAGACCTACCACATTTTCTATCATGTGGTCCGCCACTTCGAGGGGAAGCTTGCCGTTCTTGAGGACTTCAGCCTCTTCCTCACTCAAACCAGCAAATTCCTTCACTATCCTTATCCTCTCATCTATCGAGAGCTTATAGAAACCGGGAATCCTAGAGCTGGGCATCCGATCAGATCACCTTACCCTATATCTCCCCATATAATAAAATGGGTTACCCATTCCAATTTCCCAACAGAATCCGGTGATTCATTGCCTAGAGATATCGCCATGAATCTTTACAGTAGGTAGAGAAGGTTCTCATGAATTACCGTCGTGCTTCCTGAAGCAGGGTAACCTTATTATTAATCATGTTAAGTGGCTATCTAGCGCCAATGGTGTGCATGATGTTGAACGCTGCAGTGGAATACGTTAGGCAATTAAATAAGCTAGTCCAGTTCAGTCCGGCCTAATCTAGTCCAGTTAGGTAGCGTAATAAGGAATGAAAATAAGGAGAAGGATGAGGGGAAGCTAGTGGATTTCGCACTTCTCGCAGCAATGATGTCAGGCATCCTTTGGGGAACTGTTCCCGCCCTATATGCGGAAGCGAGCAGGCGTGGGGGTTCAGTAAGAGCTAACTTCTGGAAATCTTTAGGGGCCTTCATATTCCTCCTTCCTCTCAGCTACGTGACCGGCAACCTCATAATACCTCCTCTGATAGGCTTAGCTTACGTTGCCGCTAACATGGCCTTGGGAACTGGCATTGGAGATTACTCGTACCTAGTATCTATAGGGATAATAGGGCCGGGAAAGGCGGCATCGATAGGCTTCACATACATGGTTTGGACGGCCATCCTATCGAATCTCCTGCTCGGTGAACCATTAACTCCCGGCATCATGTCAGGAGTTCTCCTAGCAGTTATTGGGATCTGGCTCCTCTCCTATGAGGGGGGCAGGTGGAACTTCAAGGGCGTTATGTGGAGCATCATAGCCTCCTTAGGTTGGACCCTCGGTCCAATTGCCGCGAAACTTGCCCTGAACTATGTGAGCGAGCTCACGATGACCCTTTGGAACGCCCTCCTCACGACGCTGCTCTATGGAATGCTTTCCTATCCTCATTACAGGGTGAGGGGATCGAGGAAGGCAGCTCTAGGGGGCATGCTTGGGATAGGCGTTGGGCTTCCCCTCTACTTCTACGCCCTAGGTGCGATCGGAGTGACCATGTCCACCCTCGCTACTGCTATAGGACCTCCTGTATCTCAGCTAGCTTCGTATCTCTCCGGTGAGAAGGTATCATGGAGGGATATAGTCGGTTCCCTGCTGGTCGTGCTAGGGATAGCTCTCTCCATCCTCAAGTGATTAGGATCGGACGGTGAGCGTTCAGTTAAGAGGTGAGGTAAGGGAAGGTAAAGATTAACAGGTATGAAGAGTTATCGGACACGGTATGAGGATTAACTCCTACTTACTGTTTTACCTGAGCTTGGTAATCTTCCTAGCCCTCTTGGTGCTGGTATCCTCTAGGGTCACATCAGAGATCATGTATCCAGCTAACGTAACTAAGGAAGATGGTATAACCACGTTCAGGTACGGGGAGGGTGAGGTAATCAGGCTCCTACTTACCGAGGAGGAGGGATTTCACAGGTTGAGCCTTATGGTTATCCCTAAAGGCGAGAGTTACGTAAATTCATTGGTTGTTAGGATGAGGGGAGCTAGCTGGATTGGCCTCCTCGCGATGCGCCCTTTAGATGCAAAGCTGCATGTGAACAGCACGGGAGGGTGGTACCTCCTCCGCTTGGATGATATCAAGGGTAAGGCAGGACCTTTCACAGCTGACTTCATGATTGAGGGATCTCAGGAGGTGGAGATAGAGGGTAATCTAACGGTAAGAGAAGGGAATACCATCAAGAGCCTCATATTCAGGAACGCCTTCGACTTGAGCAAGGGGTGAAAAGAGACAGACACGTTGAAAAGTACCAACCGACGTTATTAACTCTCATTCCCCATTCGTTTATTCGGTCTTAAGTAATCCTTACTAGGTACCAAGAAAACGGAGGAAGGGAGGAAGTAAGGGAAAGAAAACCCTGTTAACGCCTTACTATTATGTCGAGGCTATCGTGGAGATACTAAGTGAAATTTTTAAAGATCGTGCTTAACAGATCTCCCGCTCAGTCCTAGCTTGGGATTCAAGGTATTGTTATAAGCCCATCTCAGAAGACCGCTTGGGAGGGAGGGTCTTGCTAATATTCATAAGGCAGGTCCTCAGGATAATTGGTAAGGTAAGGAAAGCGTTATCTGGAGCTGCTCTCGCACTGGTAAGCACGTTCACGCTTGGGGTCGTGGGATTCCACTACTTGGAGAGGCTCACATGGTTTGACTCGATATACTTCACATTCGTGACCATGGCGACGATAGGCTATGGGGACATAACTCCTCACACCTTCTGGGGCAAGGTCTTGGTGATGATAATATCCGTCCTCGGGATTTCGTCCTTCGCCGTGGTGGTGACCTCCCTCCTCCAGTCCTTGGTGACCGAGAAGCTGGAGGTGATGCTAGGTTTGGTGGCCTCGTACTTCACGGATCATGTGGTCGTCTGCGGATGGTGTGATGCATCTAAGGCCGCTATAGGGGAGCTTCTCGCCTCAACTAGGAAGAATATCGTTCTGGTGGACGATAAACTGGATAAAAATCCGTTTGAGGATCCCAGAGTCCATTTCGTTAAGGGAGATTACAAGGATCCATCGGTCCTTAAGAAGGCAGGGGTTAAGAGGGCTACGGATGCAATAGTGACTACTGGCAGCGATTCGGATACAATACTGACGGTGCTCAGGATCAAGAGCTTGAAGAAGGACATACATATAGCTGCTGAGGCCATAAGTGGGAGCGTGAGAGATATACTCAAAGAGGCAGGGGCCGATCATGTGATAACAAGCTCCGAATTCGGTGGAAGGTTGCTCGCTGCCTCGGTTAGCCAGCCTGGAACCACGACGCTTTTCGACGATCTCACCTCGACTGGGGCAGGTAATGACGTCTATGAGATAAGGGCGCCGGAGGAGGTGATAGGCCTCAGCTTCAAGGAGATCTTGGTGAAGGTCAAGGAGGGATACAACATGATCGTAGTGGCTGTCAGAAGGGGGGACAGGGTGATCATAAATCCGGATCCTTCCTTAAGGGTGGAAAGTGGAGATCACCTGATAGTGATCTCGACCCCCGAGGACATTCGCAGAGCAAGATCCCTCCGCTCTTAAAACTTTTTGCAATACAAAGATTGCTACGGGAAGGATTCTTTTATCTTCCCCTCTCAAGATCATCTCGCCGATGAACCGGTCTAGTAAGGACCTCGCGCGCCATCAGGACTGGATGAAGTAGGTCCCTTTAGAACCTGCCATCAGGAAGTATGTAGAAAGTGTTCGTGGAGGATGTCACCGGCATTAGCACCTTGGAAGGATGCTGCGATGGGATAGACGTGATCTTCTCATCGATCGGTATCACAAGGCAGAGGGAGGGTTTCGCTTCATGTATTCGATTACCAGGGGAACTTACAACGCTGATGATGGTACTGTCCCTCCTATCACCAGTAGTCCTTAATTTGGTTACGAAAGGTTATTATCCTCTCAGTCCATGACGATTTATGCTTAAAGGCGTTGGAAAGGGAGTCAAGCTTCTTCCAGGTAGCCCCTCCACAATGTTCGTTCCATGGGAGGATGGCTTCTACGTAGTAGATCCTGGATCCTCAGAGGATCGCACAGAGGAGATCCAAACCCAAGCTAAAGGGAAGATAAAAGGCGTCATGATTACCCATTTCCACTCAGATCATGTCCTTGCTGCTAGAGGTCTGAAGAGCGAGGAAGGTATCTACGCCCATATAGTGGAGGCCTGCGGCATCGAATCCGTGGGCCTGAGGAGAGCTGTAACTTTCGGTGGATATGCTCCAGAAGGGCTGATATATCACGTTAAGGGAGTCAGCGTCCAAGTGGATCATGTCTTCAGGTTACCCTTCAAGATAGGCCCCTTGGAGGCAGTACCGCTTCCCGGCCATACCTACGGGCAAGTCGGTTATGCTACGGAGAGCGGGATACTCTATGCAGCTGACTCGTTCTTCGGTGATAGGCTCCTCAAGAGCGCCATCATTCCTTACCATCAGGATTACAAAGCTGCCTTGGATACCCTGAGATGGTTAAGGGATCATGCCAGAGATTATCGCAAGTTAATCCCATCTCATGGTCCCGTAGTCGAGGGTAGGAGAGCAGAGGAACTATTGGATCTCAACATAAAGGTCATGGAAGAACTTCCAGGTAAAGTAGTGGATTTCCTGTCCAGGAGACCTTCCACGGCAGAGGAGATCTCAGCTAGGATCATCAAGGAAGGAGGAGGGAATGTTACAGTAAGCTCCATAATATTGGGAGCTGTTACAGTTAGATCACTACTCTCGAGGCTCTATGAGGATGGTAAAGCTATAGCTGAGGCTGGGGATAGAGGTGTGCTGTGGAAGATGAATGAGTGAATAAGCGAGTGAGTGGAGATCGAGTAAATTGGATGAATAGTCAATGAATTAGGGTATGAACAGGTTAGGACATGGCTAGATTGATTGCCTTAGCTATGGCATCGACAGGATCTCCCTTCTCCCTTAGGAACTTGTAAGCAAGTTCTCTGAGCGTTCCAGATTCTCTCTTTTTCGAGAGGGACATGAACTCCCTCACTAGGTCTGGAGCCTTAGGTTTCACAAGCAGCCCAACATCCATCAGCACTTTGGAGACACATGGATCTTCCTTTGGAAAGAGGGATATTGAGGGGATTCCCAAGAGAGCTGCTTCCCTTGCCATAGTCCCTCCTCCGCTGATGACTCCAGCAGATGTGGACATAAGATCCAGTCCATCCACCACAGTCCTGACGATCTCTCCATCGGGGAGCCTTATCCCCCCTCCTCTGAGAAACCTCACTTCCCTCAGGCCAGTCTCCCTGAGGAGCCTAGAGATTAGGAGGTCAAAGGAGCCTGCCTCTTTGAGATAATGGGATCCAACTGGAGGAGGTCTAATCACGAGGTATTCTCTCTCCTCCAATCCTAATCTCCTGTACTCCTCTCTGGATGGATTCTCGAGGTAGTCTAGGACATGAGAGATCTCGAAGACCCCTGGGAACCTGACCACCGGGCCGTAAATGGGGCCAGAAAAGCATTCCGGAATTACAGCCACCTTGGACAAGGGGAAGGTGAGCTTGGTTATGATGTGAGGAGGGATATCGTTATCGTTCAACGCTACGAAGGGGATCGAGAGGCCGAAGGCAACCCTGGCTTGGTCGGCTGATCCCTTTGATACAGCCACGTTTACATCATATCCATCGAGGAGATTTGCTAGTTCAATTACTCTATCTGCGAACGCCCTTAACTTATCGGCATCGTTGCTCCCCCACCTTCCTACGATGATTGGCTTAAATTCTGGCATGATCTTACTCATGAGCTCTATCAGAATGCCTTTTCTCCTGATGGTTATCAGGGCTTCTTGGGGATACTTGGTGAGGAATCTCTTCCAGAGCCTGACATGAGGCTCGTTCACTATATCTATCCATATCATGGGATCACCACGTCACATTACATCCGGGCATCTCTCATCTCACTTCCATTCGGACAGAAAAGATATGGGAAATTCTAAACGCTTTCTCATGGTTCTAATACTACGGAGTTATTGCATACTCGACGAACAGCCTTACATTGATTCCCAGAGATTCTCTCAGGGTTTGTTCTGCTGCTCTCACAACAGCAGGTGTCATTATATGCCCTTCCCTCAACCGAGACTCGCTTATATAGATCTTAGCATGCAATATCCACTCAGCTCCCTCCGATGATAGGGATATGTTTACGTCGCTCGGCAGTACTCCTGCATAAGACGATATCACCTCCTTGACCACCTTGACCACGTTGCTCGCGCTCAGTGTTTGCGATGCTCTCATGGACTCGAACGCAGCAGCACTGTGTATCATGAGTGTCAGGAAGGTAAACAGGATGAAACCGAAGAGAACTATCTTCTTTCTCCTCTCCCACAGGTATTTGCTCGAGTAAACGATCACTACACTCACCAGCAGGATCGTGTATGCTGCGCTCACGTGGGCGAACTTATTTATGCCGATGAGGTAACCGGAGACAAACCAGAGGAGTACCGTGTATACGGCCGTCCAGATCTTGTACTTGATCAATCCTGTCTTCCTAGCCCTCTCCCCCTCTATTATTATTAGCCAAAGCAGAATCAGGGATAGTACCGAAGCCGAGATAAATATGACATTAGATGTTAGAAAGCTGCTCAAGGGAACCATATCGAGCAGCAACATAGTGCCATATAGCAACAGGAAATGAGCCAGGGAAAATGCCTCTGAGATGTCTGTTGATATGAAAACCCCTATTAACCAGCTGAAGATTATCGGGGAGAGGACGAAGGCCACCCTCCTGATTACCGTCTTCAAAGCCTCCTTGGTAGATTTCGCTCCTAAGAGACCTATCGATACCTTTATCCATACAGAGAGGAACCATATCGATGCGACCACGAAGGATCCAATGGCCCTGAGGATCACCTCAGCTCCTGTCCTAGCTATCCTTTCAGAAACATCACTCAACGAGCCTCTGGACTCGCGGAAGACATCCTCCACCACGGGATATATGGCGTAGAGCTTGGCGGAAATGTAGCCTGCTGCTATCAATGCTATTATGTTGATCGTCACTAAGGTAGCTGATCCTAGGAAGAAAGATGGATTTAACATGGCCATGGAAACTCCTACAGCGGCAGCTGGTGGGACCAAGGCTATTGCTATTGCTGATCCAACTAATGCGGCTTCGGCCCTCTCGTACATCATGGCTACCGCTCCCGCAAAACCGGCAGCTATTGCTATCGCGAGATCCACTAGATTGGGGCTTCCCCTGGCAGCTAGTTCCTTAGTAACCTGTAGAGGTACATAAGAGCTCGCTATAGCTGCAGTAATCCAAGATAGAACCACTATTAGGGCTACTCCCTCCACACCAAGCTTCAAACCCGTATAGAATAGATCAAGGCCTGACTTGCTCTCCCTCTTAACATCTATGAGGGCCAGACCTACGGCCCCGGATACTATCGCTCCCATTAACGGGGAGAGGAGCATAGATCCTATTATAGCGTAAACGTTATTTGCCATGAGCCCTATGGCAGCTAGAGCGCTAGCTAGAGCAGTTAATATAACTGATTTAGGATCTGATATCTGCTTTACTTGATCATAGGCCCTTTCTAGAATTTTAAGAGCCCTTTGATTGGCTTGCTCAATGATCTCCGAGCTTTCCTCCATCTCTGAAACTAGGTAGTATGTGAGCGTTGTGTATCCTGTTGTGTAAAGGGGGAAGAGAGCTAATAGAATTATTATAGCCCATAAGGAGGCTGTAATTAGCCTATACCAGAATTCCAAACTGATGCCCGATGGCATCCTCAGGGAGGAATCCACACTGCTTGAAACGGACCATACCATCAATTCTACATTCCATATCCTCTTTATTCTGTTGTCTAGGTAGTTCAAGGAATTCGTTATGATATCATAGAGCTGAGCTGCTCTCTTTGGATCCCTTCCCTCAACTACCAGCTTGACTAGATCTCCAAATTCTACAGATAGATTAGCCCTTAACTGGAGGAGGTCCTCCACCTCTGTATCATTTAACTTGACCGTCCTAAGTTTATCAAGACTGTCGTCTATCTCAGCAAGTTTCAAAGCTATTGGGGTTATGTGTTTGAGAGAAGGAGTTACGAAGAGGGGAATCTCCTGTGACACATTTATCTCCTGGGCTTTCGGATTGAGGGTCACCACCAAGGAATACACTCCTGGCTTGTCTGGAGCAGCTACCTCGAAATACATCACTTCCGGCTCCTCTATAACGATGGATCTCTCCTCGTAGAAGATGGTCTCATTTCCTGATGTTATCGCCAGGTTCAATCTGGCATACGTCCCCGCTGGTAATCCTCCAATGCTGACCGTGATGTTCACCAAGCTGCTGGGATTTATCGGACCTGAAGGAACCTCCACTTTCAGCTGAGGATAGCCCTGTCCCCTCACAGGCACTAGCGAGAGGGCCAGGGCTAGCAGCAGGATCAATATCATGCGGGAGGCAGCCATTCCAGGTTCCTTCTATGGCCTTTAGAGTATAGGGAAATTTAACACTTAGCTCGATCATCAGCTATCATTGGGACGGTAATGCTGGCCTCAGGCAGCACAGCTACTTTCCCATCCACTGCCCTCATGGCCTCCTCAATCGCTTCTTGGACATCTTTGAAGGCCTTAAAACCTATCTTGCTGAGGATCTCTGGTTCCAACTCCGTGACAGCAAAGACCTTGGCCTTTTGCAATAGTTCCAAAATCTTCGCTGATTTATGGTACCCCAGCTTATAGTTCTCATATACCTGCTTCCTGACTTCGTCAATGCTCTTCCCGGCCAAGAGATCGTAGAAATTCCTCGGTCCTATGCCATCCCAGCAGGGAGCTACGAGTATAACTATACCGCCATTATCGATCACGAGCTTAGCCGCCTCTAAGGCCTTATGAGCCTGGTAAAGGTCGATGCCCATCTCCCTTGGGGCAACGGCCACGACTATCTTGGCTTTCTTAGGCAATTTAACAGCATATCTCCCCTCCACCTCCCTCACCAAGGAGTTGAAGGACTGAAATATATCTCCCGCCCGGGCTGCCCACGCTCTTCCCTCGCCAGTTATGGCTACGTTAAGGGTGAATATGGACACCTTAGATGAGACCTTCCCTACTATTTCCTCCAGATCCTCATTGAGAGGGTTTCCCCTCAGCCTGCCTAGGGCAGCTTCAGGCATCAATGCCATTCTATGGTTTGCTTCGACGCATTCGTAGGCACAGAGCCCGGGAGCTATGCTCTTCCTCCCTCCAGTGTAACCAGCGAAGTAGTGAGGCTCCACCGAACCTAAGGTAACTATTAGATCATGCTCTAATAGTGCCCTATTGAGGATAATGGGGGTCCCTCTAGCAGTTGAGCCTAGGCTGAAGAAATCGCCTTTCCTGCAATCGTGATGAGTGGTTGAGGATCTGAGTTCATCATAGTGATGGCCTAGTATGACCTCCCTATACTCCTCCTCAGTCGGCGGTCTATGGGTTCCAGTAGCAACAATCAACCTCACGTCACCCGAGATCCTGCTCAATATGTGATCCAGCATCTTAGGAGTTGGGGTGAGCCTAGAGGCATCATTCACGACTATAAGGGCGCTTTTAGGATCATAGCCCTCCAAGGCTTTACCCATTGGAGATCTAAGCGCTTCCTCTATGATGGAATCCTCATCGACTTGAGGGGGCGGCTCTATTCCATACACGCCCATGAGCCTCTCCTCAGGCACCTCGAGCTCGATGGGTTTCCTCCCATAGAGGATCTCGATCAATGCCATAGGATCATCCCTAGGACCAGAGATATTATCACCGCCATTATAGAGGTAGGCACGATATACTTATAGACCTTGGAATACCTGCCCCCGTAATGCTCGAGGGTCAATATCAGGCAGAGGTGTACTGGAGAGAGCATGACCCCTATATAGCCACCTGTATATCCTACTAAGAGAGCTAGATCGTTTATTGCGTTTCCAGTGCCAAGTATATTCACGAGCAAGGGAAATGCCGTCCCGGCATAGACGAACTCCCCCGCTGTGGTTGCACCTATAACGAACGGGAGAGTGAAGACAACCGGCATTATCGGTATGCCATGGGAGGACATGAAGTGGAGCAGGGCATCAGCTGACCTGCTATCGAACACGTACTGCCTGTACATCATTACTGCTACTATTACTATCACTATCTTGGGGGAGAGGGCGAACTTTATACCATCTAAGAGCTGCTTCCTCGTCGGTCTTGCGTAGATGGCGGTAGCCACGGCAGTGGCTAACAGGGAGAACTCAACTGGCAGTTTAACGAGGAAGACCAGCAAGACAACTAGGAAGAAAGGCCATCCCGCAATGAGGAGTTTCCATCTACTTTCAGTAGATTCCCTGCATTCTATGGTCCTCTTCCTCAGGAGGGGATATGCTATGGTGAGGCCTGCTACTATGGAACCGATTGCTGCGGGAAAAGTCGACTCTATAACCCTTACTATGGGTGTTTCCAGTATCACAGCAGTCAGGATGAGAGCTTGGAAGAGGGGCCAGACCGGTACCCAAATGTGCCTGAACCAGTAGTTCAGGAAAGATGCGAAATCGCTATCAAGCCTTTGCCTCTCCAAGTAGTGTTCCTTCAGCATCATGGCAGATACTAGAGCCCCTCCAGGCATAGGTATGAGCCCTACCAAGGAGGGGACGAAGAGGGATGCGAAGTTGCAGCTTATACTAGCGAATAACTTGGTCATCTTATCCAGGATTCCAGCTACTTTCATCATGTAGGAAAGGAATAAGGCTGAGAAGAATGCTATGAAGAGCTTCAAGGTGGAGTAAGTGAGTATCCCCTTGAAGGTCGATCCTATCATGCCCCAACCAAGGGTTAAAATTCCAAACGCTATAGTCGATACAGTGACAGCTATATGAACCTCCTGCTTCAAGATCAGCAGCCCTATGAGCAAGGCCACCGAGATGATGAAGCTCAGGACGGGATCTACCATATTTCAGCTCCCAAATTCTACTACCCTTTGCTTAAAATCATTAACAGGTTAACGAAGTCTGGGGGGAATCGATGAATGGACTCCAGCGAGCTGGGTGTGAGTCATTCCAGCTGAGGGAATTGCTAAGTCAAACCAAGCTAAGTAAGGTAAAGTAAGTTAAGTATTTCAAGTGAACGACCTAGTCTATTAAACAGCAAGAGCTGATCATGAAATGGCTCCCAAGGAGTTCACGAGCGTGGTCAGGAGCAGCCTGTGGATCTATCTCTCATCGCTCTCTAATAGCATATTCGGATTCCTGTTCTGGCTGATCATCTCAGTGATTTCAGGCCCTTCGGTGATAGGGTACGTTAGCGCGACATCCAGCATGGCTCTACTGATAGCTTCCATCCTGAGCTTGGGGCTCCCTAGGGGTATGGTGAAATGGGTCGGTGAGTACTCCGATAAGAATCCGGAGAGAGCCAAGATTTACTTCTGGACATCTCTTTCATTTCTGTTTCTAATGTACTTATTACCCTCCTTAGCTATCCTCTACTTGGGACTTTCCGGCCATACATTCTTTAATTATGAGCCAACTAGCTTGATATTCGTCTCGATACTCCTTCTCATAAGTTTGTCGGGCATATTCGCATCGATGTTCGTCGCCTTGATGAGGACCTTCCCCTACTTCGTTGCCGTAGTGATCGGGAACCTTGCTAAGCTGTCCGTTGGAATATTTCTCCTCTTCCTAGGGCTAGGATGGGTGGGCGCCCTGATAGGCTATATGATGAGCGGCCTGATCATAGACCTGACAGGCTTGATCTATGCATTCACCAATCTGGGAACTCCCACCTTTAGAACGGATCACTTAAGGGACCTCATAAGGGCGGGGGTCCCAGCATGGCTTCCTAATATGATCATGGTATTAGGACAGCAATTGGCCGTTGTTTTCGCTTTCAGCTACTTGGGAGCCTTCGACACAGGCAAATTCTACATTGCCATGGCCGCATCAGGTTTCGTGGTTGGGATCGGGGCATCCATTCAGCAGATAATGCTACCCTACCTCAGCGGCCTTGAGGACGGGAGGAAGAGGGCCGCATGGAGAGGCCTGAGGGTTGGGCTAGGGTTCACCCTCCCACTGGCAGTTTCCATAGCCTTATTCCCAGATTATCTGCTCGGGCTTCTTGGAAAGAGCTACAGCAGTGCTTGGCTAGAGCTTGAGCTGATATTAGCTGCGAATATACTGGTCCTCATCTCATCAGCTGTAACGAATCTCTGTTACTCCAAGGACATGTTCAGGTACGTCCTGAATATAGGTTTGGCGATAAGCGTTCCAAGACTCATACTCTATTTTCTAGCTACACCTTTTCTTGGATCTAAAGGTATTGCCCTATCCTACCTGATAGGCGGCATCACTGGTCTCTACTATGCCTCGGTTGTCTCATCGAGGCTAAAGTTTCACCTCGACTGGGAAACCCTACGCAGGGCCTTACTGGCCAGCTTAGTGGGGGTGGTCCCGGAACTACCCTTCAGACTGGTTAGTTGGCCTTGGATCTTGGGAGCAATGATAGGTGCATTAATCAGCCTGTTAAGCCTGATGAAGATGAGAGTACTGGAAGAGGAGGACATTAGGGGGCTTGGAAGAGCTATCGTACCAAATAGATTCAAGCCCATGGCCTACATCCTCACGAAACCTCTCCTAAACGCCGTTTACAGCTAGCTATCTATAACATTTTATTTTCTAAACTCAGATAAAATATGTAGTATTTTTTAAATAAATAGGCGAATTAAAAATTTTAAGAACAACGATTAAATTCGAGGTCAATTCGAATTTAATAGCTTAGGTGCTCATATATGAAAATGTTCCTCCGTATGCTCTCCCTCCTCCTCATAACCCTGAGCATCCTATCTACTGCCTCACCGGTAGAGGCGCAGCCCAAGCTCGGTAAGTCACCTCCCAAGCTTATAGTTAGGGTCTACCTCACGTACCTCTGGATAAATAATAGGGCGGATGTGGATGCACTAGGCAGGGGAAATTCTGACCTGTGGCTCATCTCCATTATAAACGAGTACGGGCATGGTACGTCCCCTTTCATCATAGGCGAGAAGACGGTCGATGAGGACCTCTTGGATGTCAACGGGAACAATGTATATGATAAAGGAGATAATAGAATGAGGATTTTGGAACTTGCAGGTCCCTTGGAATCAGATAAAGGACCAAAGAAGATAAGATACACGGATTTAGCGTATAACATCACTCAATGCGAACCCTTGAGGCCCTTCGACATCTACGTCCACTTGGTCGATAGCGATAATGGTAACAGCGATGAGTACAGGTTCGCCCTCAAGCTTCTAACCAAGCTCTTCAATGGGATATTCAAGACAGCAGGACCCTTCAGCAAACTAGTCACTGAGGCCATGAACGGTGTATTTTCCGTGTTTGGTAAGGGAGGCTATGATTCCGCTGGGGTGGGCTCCGTCAATTCATGGTATCCATCGAAGGCATATCCCGTACTAGCGGGCAACCCGAAGAAGGGGCAGATGTGGAATCTAGGAAAGCCCAAGGAATGGAAGAAGGGCGATATACCCCCTCCCAAAGAGACCTGGGTATCGGAGGAGGGAAAGATCGATATAAAGCTCAATGGAAAGCTATCAGCTATCGTCTGGTTCAGGATCTCCGTCTATAACACTGGCATAGCTTGTAAGAAGTCATACAGCCTGGTCCCAAGTGAAAAGGGTGAAGGAGCAGCTAGCATAAGAGAAGCTACAATAAAGGAATTACCAAATGGTAAAATGGGGTTCCAAGTAAAGTTTCATGGTAACATAACGGGTAAGCCCCTCAATTTAAGCCTGAAAGCTTCTAATTCCAGATCCACTGGAGAGGCGTCGATCGCAGGAGATATGATCAAGAGATCTGAGGGTGATTCCATATGTATAGACGAGCATAACGATACTATATATGGCCTGATGAATCTCTCCGGCCTTGAAGGGTCCGTCAATGTCAGCATAACATCTTACAGCGGTAGCTTGCCTGTGAGCAAGATAGAGAACATTACTCTGTATGTTCACAAGCCTGAGCTCGCTATAGTGGCGAACGAAGTCGACTTAGATCCTCTAATGGACGAATTACCAGAAATAGAGGCGAAAGGCTTCCACTACTCGATCTATAAACCAGATGAAGTAGGCATCTTATCTGATGTGCCCGTGATCCTCATACTTGGTGGGCCGGATGCCTACAACGGGGTTGGCAGCTTGGTTAGATCCCTCCTACCTGAAGACAAGCAGCAGGAGATGAGAGGGGGATTTGCAAGCTACATCATCCCAAATGCCTTCAGCGGTGGAAAGGTAAATCAGAAGGTGATCCTAGTAGGTGGGAAGGACAGGTATATGACGGCGGAGACTATGAGACGAATCATGCCATCAATTATCGAGGATCTCTCAGCGGTTGACAGAGAGCCTCCCTATTTGGTCGGGTGGAACTTCTATGCCAGCTCCATGGCTCCAGAAATAGCTACAGGCACCCTTGAAGGTACCAATCTGACTCTCTACTGGAGCGAACCGTTATCTCAAATTTCCCTCGGTATATCAGCCAGATACGGGAACACATCAGTTCCCCTGCCTAGGGGCTCAGCCAACGTTAGTATCAGTGGTGCCGAGACTCGCATATATCTGGCTAAGGGACTCCCAAAGGATCTAATCGTCAGTCTGGGTGGGATAAAGGATACTAGAGGAAACTCGCTGAAGAAGAACGTCACGCTCAGATTGAAGGTTGCTGTGGAGGAAGGCTATCCCTACTTGATGCTAAAGGTCGTAGGCAACGAGAGCGTCGGCAGGTCATTCACATATTACGTGCAGATAATGAATTTGGGAGACAGCCCTGGGGTAGTTAGGTATGGTGTAACCCAAGCTCCACCGCCCTTCATCGAAGTGAGGGTCCAGCCTGAGATGGTAATGATTCCACCTCAGCAGGCCAATGTGTTGAGCATAGTGGTTAATGTGGGAGAGGAAGCAGTACCGGGTACATATCCCTTCCAAGTGACCTTCTACATGGATTCCTATGGCGGCACTAGGGCTCACCCCCTCAACTTAACAGTTAGGGTCTGGACGGAGGGATGATACTCTAAAATAGCCAATATATCCCTTCTTCCCTTTTCTTCACTTTCCTTCTCCTCCTCTACACTTTCACAATTTAATCGATGAAAGTAATTACATTTATATCATAACGGAGTTATAAGGGTGGGTGTTATCTTGGTAAGGCCTATGACCTTGGATGCTCTCGCCTCTTCCTTCGGAGGGGAATCCATGGCCCATATGAGGTATACCCTGTTTGCCGACAAGGCGGATAGAGAAGGCTTCCCGAATGTAGCTAGGCTCTTTAAGGCCATAGCCTATGCTGAGAAGGTCCATGCTGGGAACCATTACAATGCGTTGTCCGAACTTAAAGGAGATCTCAAAGTCGTAGCTGGGGCTACATTCGGTCCTGGTAGTACTTCTAAGAACTTAGAACTCGCTATAATGGGAGAGGATTATGAAGTCAATGAGATGTACCCAGCCTATCTATCTCTGGCCGAGCTGCAGGGAGAGAAAAGAGCTGCAAATAGTTTTAAATGGGCGCTAGAAGCGGAGAAGATTCATGTCGAATTATATAGAAGGGCCAAAGATTACGTGGATCGGGGTGAAGATTTCCCCATAGAAGGGAAGGTATGGGTCTGCCCTGTTTGCGGTCACACCTATATAGGAACGGAACCTCCAGATAGATGCCCGGTCTGTGGTGCTCCCAAGGACAGATATGTCGGATTCTGACCCATTTACCACATTCTTCCCTCCATCTCCTCTTTTCCTTTCCTTTCCTTTCCTTGAGCATCCCATCGATGTGATCGAACATTTCATTTCAATCGGTTCCATTCAGTTCAATTTGCTCTACTCTATTCTACTCCATCAATGCCCTTATCTTCCCAGCTATCTTCCTCGAAGCTTCTTTGTAAGGTCTAGGATCTCCCTCCTCATCCCACTTGATTCCGGGGCATGAGAGAGATACCAGAATGAAATCCTCTCCGACGATGAAGGGATAGCGTCTGCACGTGTCTGGCCTGATCTCGTATACGGAACACATGTTATCCTCAAGGAAAATGCATGATCCATCCTTCCTGAGCTTCATCTTGTAAGGAGCACCGGTCAGCTCAAATTCAATACTATCAGTGGACTCGTAGAAGTCCTCATATCCAGCGGACTTGAGCCTCTCAATATCCTCCTCATAGAGGGGGATAACCCTGTTTCGGCAGCAGTCCCCACATAAGGTGCAAGAGAACCCGGGCATCTTAGTTACCCTCACGTAATCAGATATCACCACCTCCCCTTTCCCTTCTCCTTCCCTCTCTCCTCCTTTTTCTACCATGGAGAATCAACCCGTATAAAGATCAACTAAATTTTTACATTGGATGCGCGATCACTCAGTATGAGGATCGAGAAGAAAAAAGTAGCGGTTGGATCGAGACCCGATGGTTCCGAGATGTACCTTCCAGTGATCGAGATGCGTGGCGATAAGGGGCCAAGCGTATTCATCTCCATGACAGTTCACGGTAACGAGGTTACTGGCCATAAGTCCATCTGGTACCTCATGGATCACCTGGAAGGGATGGAACTGAGGGGATCCATAACTATAGCTTCCCTAGTGAATGCCGATGCCTTTAATTACACGGTGAGGGGTTTTCCCTATTCGACCCTGGATCTGAACAGGATGTTCCCTGGAGATTCAAAGGGATCCCTCCCAGATAGAATAGCAGCGAAGGTCTGGGATCTCGCTTCCAGGGCTGACTTCGTTTTGGATCTCCACACAGCTGGTCTATGCATACCTTTCGTCCTCATTCATCCCGCAGGTCCTCTAATAAGGGACTTCATCCATGAAGTAGCGCTATCAAGCGGTTTGACCTGCCTCTATAACTACGATCCCAGTCTATATTCTAGGATAGGGTTGAACAGATCGCTGACAGGCGTTGCTGTGAGCAATAATGTGCCAGCTCTTACAGTGGAGCTTCCAGGCACGGTGGGCATCGATGAGCTCGGGGCTAGAGCTGGATTCATCGCGATCAAGAACATCCTCCTGAAGCTGGACATGATCGATGGCGAGGAGGAAGAGATAGATTTCTTTCCGATCATTAAGGGAGAGAATATGAAGAGGATGAGGGTCCTGAGCAGATCATCGGGCCTCTTAGACTACAGAGTATGCTTGGGGGAAGAGGTAGAGGAGGGCAGCGTTTTGGCGGTTATCAGGGACCCCTTCGGAAATGAAGTGGAAGAAGTGGTATCTCCCAAGAGGGGCTACGTCGTGCAGCTCAACGGCTTCTCCAGGGTCTTCACGGGAGGTAAGGTCGCAACCCTCGCCATTGAGATGGAATCATAGCTGTGGAATAGGTGCGCATTACATCTCGAAGCATGGTTATTTTTCTCCCGTCTGGAGAAATTATGGATGCGCAGGATCTGGCCACTAGTACTTCTCCTAGCTCTCTCAATGACCACAGCTATGGCTTTACCCTCAGCAAGCGAACTTGATACAAATACCAGTTTTTACAGAGGTAGAGGGCTCCTGAAAGATGGAGGAAATCTGCTCTTCTTCAGGCAGCCGATCTCTGGCGAGATAAGTGAGCTACTGACGGTGAAATCAGGGGGCAAGAACCTGGTTATTGTGGTGGACTCCGGAGGGACAATCTACTACCTGGATTCCCTCAGGACCGTGAAGGTAGTGAACGCCTGCGCCGGCAGGATAGTCAAGGTGGCCCATGCATCCACGAATAAGGGTGGTGTTCTGCTCGCTGTCTGTTGGAAACAGCAGGATCAGGTCATGTCCTCCGCCCTGATATTCGATAACGGAGGTGTGAGGTGGTTCGCCATAAAGAGGGTATCGAGGGCCAATCAGGAAGGGAGCGATGCTAAATTCACTTGGCTAGATTATAAATCTGATTTCCCAGAATCTGAAGAGCCTCCATCACCAATAGCTGCAGATTTTGACGGAGATGGTTACGACGAGATAGTATGGTACATGGATGGACACCTCCTGTATCTCGATAACCCCTTGGGCCAGCCGAATGAGACCATAGTTGATCGAACTCCGAGGGGCTTCGCTTATGGCGATGTGAACGGAGATGGTAGGAAGGAGCTGATAATGACGACCAGCACGGACATCCTTACTTGGAGGCCCGGAGGTGCGGTCCATACGTACTCGGCCTATGGCTGTAGCTCGAAGCCCCTACTCGCAGATTTCAATGGAGATGGAGTTAACGACGTCGCTTGCCTCAGTGGGAGCATGCTTATCGTAGTTAATGGAAATAAGCTCCTCATGAGGGCTAATGGAGTTGCTACCCTGCCTTCAGCCGGGGATCTGGATGGAGACGGGAGGGCCGATCTGGTCTACATCAAGGAAGATGGCTCCTTGGTAGCTAGATCTCTGGAGAGAATCCTCTGGTCCGCTAAGGTGAATCACCCATTTTACACACCAGCACTGGGAGATGTGGATGGAGATACACTGCCAGAGGTTGTGGTGACATCTGGCCGATACTTGCGCGTCTTCTCCTGGGAAGGGAAGGAGGAGTGGAAGGCTCATCTCAGGGACCCAACTGGATGGGTCTCGGGTGGGAAGATAGAACTTCAGACCTATGTGAGGTACGAGGGAACGACCTCTCCATTATTGGTGGACTTCGACAACGACGGCCTCATCGAGGTTATGCTTGGGGTAGGTGCATATCTAGAGGCAGGTAGGGTTGCCCTCATAGATGAGGTGAGTAGCGGTGATAAGCCTCCTTCCATCGATATACTGAGCCCCGGCAACTACACAACCGTCGGGAGGAACTTCACCCTAAGCTTCAGGGTGAGCGACGACTCCACACCGGTCATAGGTACTAGCGTATACAGGCTTGTGGGCGGCGATTGGATCAGGGAGTGGTCTGGGAACATAAGCTCAGGAGATATTACGAAGTTGAATATTCCATCAGCTGATGAGATCAGGATAGAGGCCTCAGATGGCCTGAGGAAGTCATCGGTTATACTCAAACTCAGGGTTGATGTAAAGGCACCCCATATGGAGATAGAACCGAGGAACATGTCTAAAATAGGTCCCGGTGTCAACATAACCGTTAGAATAATTGCTCCGATAAACGAGTACGCTTTCCTGACTGTATATCATGGAACAGGTTTGGGAGGGCAGTGGGTGAGGATACTGAATAGGAGGAGGGTTTGGAAGACATCGAAGGTGATCATAGATCCGACACCAATAGTTAAGATGGTAAGCGGATATCACTGCTTCAAGTTCGTTCTGGAGGATCCGAGGGGTAACAGGGAGGAGGTAATCATGAGATATAGGATAGGGAAGGGGAGTAACGAGGCCGTGGCCAGGCAGGGAGACATGCAGCTTAGCCTTCTCGTACCTCAGAAACCGGTCTCCAAGTCGGTTAACCTGAGCTGGATCCTCATAGGCGTTGAGAACGCTACGCTCTACTACGGAAACGAAGCCAATTGGAATCTCCTGAGGGAGGTAAGTAAGAATGGATCCTTTATCTGGGATATCACAGCCCTGAACGATGGCATCTACAAGCTCAAGCTTCAGTCAGGCAACCTGACCTCCTACTCCCAGATCCAAGTCGATAACACACCTCCTCGCATCAGCATAAGCGCAGATAAATCGGAGCTCGATGTCGGGGAGATAGCGACAGTTACTGTCCAGACAGATGCCATAAAGCTCTACTGGGACTTGAACGGGGATGGCACATTTGAGACACTAGGTCCCAAGGTAGCTAGGATAGAAGCGAGGGAACCTGGTGCCATGAAGATCAACGTTAAGGGAGTGGATGAGGCCAATAACAGCGCTGTGGCCAGTATAGTACTGAAGGTGAGGGAACCTAAGATCGAGTCCAAGGGAGCCAGCGAACAGGTGGGGGGGAATGTAACTGTGATGAGGAAGGAACAAGGCCTAATCGAAGAGCTTGAAAACTTCGTTGGAGGCTTCCACCTAGGTTCATATGAGGCGGCAGCGCTCCTCCTAGCGATCTCATCTTTAGCTATAATTAAGATCTGGAAGGGTGTAAGGGAGAGTAAGGAGATAGAGAGAAGGAGAGAGGGGAGAGGAAGAAAAAGGAAGAAGAAAAGAAGAGGGGGGAAGGAGGTGGTGAACCCATGGAAATCTCTGTGAGGGATGAAGCTGCAGCTTTAGGCATATTCATCTCCTATTTAGAGGTGGAAGGGGTGAGCGTAGGTCCAACGAGAAACGGCTACATGAAGGATGCCGCTGAGGAGCTGAGATCGAAGTACACGTTGGAGAAGCTCAAGGAGGATCCCGTGGTAAGGGCATATAGGGAGTTCTATTGGAGGATAGGTATCGATCCGACGAAGGTCAGACCTAGTAGCGAGGCAATGGTCAGGAGGGTACTGAAAGGTGGGAGCTTCCCGAGAATAAACAACGTCGTTGATGCAGGGAACGTGGCAAGTGCCCTGACCCTCATTTCAATAGGTCTCTATGATCTGGATAGAGTCAAGGGGAGTCTGGTCCTCCGACTCGCTAGATGCTGTGAGGTCTTCCACCCCATAGGGGGAGGTGAGGATCGTATGAGGGGTGGAGAGCCAGTTCTAGCTGATGAGGAGGATATCCTCTTTCTCTATCCTCACAGGGATTCTAGGAAAACTATGATAAGGACAGAGACCAGGAGAGTGCTTATTCTGGGAGCCGGTGTCCCTGGAGTGGAGAGGCCTAGGGTGAGGAAAGCTGTGAACCTAGCGGCAGATCTTATAGTCAGGAACGCTGGCGGTCATAAGGTAGGAGAGATGAGATCAGCTCCCTAATAAGGGAGATAAGATCATTCCGTGTTATTCCAACGAGGTACGCTCCCTCCAGCCCTTCCCTCACCTTCACATCCACATCCTCCTCCCTCGCGCCAGTGAGGGATTCCTCCAACCTATCTATCGCGCTAGCAGGGATTACCATGAAATCTCCTGATATGACCACCTTATCTATCCTTCCATCTTCCCTTAAGGAGAGGCTCACCTGGAGGGTCTTACCGGCCTTGGATCTAACTACCTTGGATATCATCTCTTGAAATTCCACCTCCTATCTCTATATTTCCTCTCCAGGTTCTCCAGCATCCTGAGTTCCCTCTCATCGAGCTCACCCTCCTCAAGTTCACCTAAGAAGCTGAATCCCTCTATGACCGCTTCCCTAACCTCATGAAAGCTTAACTTCCTGCCCAGCTCCCTAGAGAGGGTAGTCACCCTAGCTAGAACGCTCTTTATTCCCTTATCCTCCAGCTTCTGCTTGGGCGGCCTTATAAGCCGAGCCAATGTCTCCAGATCCGTATCATACATTAGGGTTCCATGCTGAAGCAGGAATTCTCCCTCCCTAGTTTGAGCGCTCCCTGATACCTTCCTACCGTTCACTACTATGTCGTTTATGGGAATGAACTCTGGATCGAGTCCTAACCTCCTTATAGCATTGATCAACCCCCTACATATGATATTCATGCTCTCCTCAACGCTCTTAGAGAACAAATCCACGGGACCTGTCACGGAATAGGTAACTTCACCGAACTCATCGTGATAGACAGCACCCCCTCCAGTTGGTCTCCTCACAAGATCAATCCCTCTCTTCTCTATTTCTTCCAGATCAACGGAGTTCTCTACGCTTTGAAAGTACCCTATCGTGACGGCGCTTGGCCTGAACCTGTAAACCCTGAGAGTCGGCCTCCCCGAGAGGAGAAGCGCCTCATCTAGGGCCATGTTAAAGGCAGCGTCCCCATCGACTAGGAGAAGCCTCCACCTCACTGCTTCCCACCCATCACCAAGTGCCATCCCAAGTACTTTAATCTCTTGAGCTCACCCTCGAGAAAATATTGGAAGAGCTCCCTCTGGCTCAATCCCTCGAGGGCCTTCACATCTCCCTCAGTTACCAATTCCTCGAATGTTGGAGATGATGCGAGGAGACCTAACATTAGAGTAAGCCCCTCATTAGGATCTAGGACGAACAACCTCCCCCAAGTCCTCCCCCATAGACCGGATATTCCTCCCTTCAGACCAGCTAGCTCTAACCAACGTTCTGTGATCAGGTAGCCCTCATCCGGGAATTCACCCATTCCAGGATAGAAAATCCCGGATTTGAGTACGTTCTCCGCCAGTATCAGGTAACCATCCTTTACCCTCTCCAAGGGGGTTATCGCCCCATCTTTATTCAAGAACTTCTTCAGGAGCCCATCTATCTTCCTAACAGACTCGTATTCGGGTGAGTTGTAGGAGGAGTAGGCATCGCTCAGCTTTGTAGCTGTGAGTAGGACTCTGCCTATGGAGATCAGCCTAGCGAGGCCTCCTCTCGTCGGGGCGAGCAAGGCGAGAATCGATCCCTGGGGAACCTCGAAGACGCCAGCCCTCTTCAGTCTCCTATCGCTGGCAGTCAACTCGTCCTGCCTGAGACCCAGCAGCGTGATGGAGCTCAAAATCAATGGATCAAGTCTGGTGCTCCCGTTTTCCTCCAGAGTATCTGGAGGGAGAGAGCTTAAGATCACCATCAGCTTGTCCTGCGAGCTAATCTTACCACCTGATAGGTCGTCTCAGATTCAAATATACCCTTTACTACCCCCTCAGGTCGTCAGCTGAAATCCGGTTCACAAGAGTTATATGTCACTACCATTTATCTTACTTAGCTGAGGTGATACCTTTGGCAGTTGCAGGAAAGGCGAGTGATAGGTTGAAGAGTCTCCTGAACGAAGCCATCGCGATGGAGATCCAAGTATCAATACAGTATATGTGGCAGCATGTCCAGACAACGGGACCGCTCCATCATCTGTTAGCGGATGATCTGAAGAAGATAGCTATAGAGGAGATGAAACATGCTGAGGAGATAGCGGAAAGGCTCTGGTACTTGGGAGGAACTCCTACAACAGCTCCGAAGCCTATATTTGTAGGCAAGGATCTGAAGGAGATGATGAAACAGGATGTGAATGATGAGGTCAAGACAATAGAGCTATACAAGGAGATAATAAAGGTAGCACAGGAGGAGAACGATGTCACTACCGCAAGGATTTTCAGGAAGATATTGGAGGATGAGGAGGAGCATCATGATTTCTTCACCACCGTGCTGGAGGGATTGTGAGAGGAGAGGAGGTGATTGATCCTATGGTTGAGAGGTTCGGAGATCTGATCCAGACTTCAGCCCACGAGGAGAAGTCTACGAGGGAGAAGCATACTCCCTTCATCCTAGCTCCCGACTCCGTGAAAGCTGAGGAGGAGTTTGAAGTAACAGTGATCGTGGGGAAGGAGGTACCCCATCCCAACACATGGGAGCACCACATAAAGTGGGTTCAGGTATTTGTTGAGGAGGAGGGAAGGGCCTATAACCCTATCCACGTCGCGACCTTTGACTTCGGCCCCACATACGGGGAACCTAAGGTCACGTTCAAGATGAAACTGAAGAAGAACTCCAAGCTCTGGGTCTTAAGCTACTGCAACCTTCATGGTCTCTGGGAAAACTTCAAGGAGATCAAAGTATCGTGAGGAGGGGCGAGCCGTTTCAACATCTCCTTTTTTAAGTTTTATTTCATCTCATATTTGGGATATTATGATAACTAAAAAGTTAGAAATTCGAATAGATGATAAGGACAGGGAGATCCTCAACTCTCTCGTAGAGAATGGAAGGATCTCCCTGAAAGAACTTGGTAGTAAGCTTGGGATGAGCGATGTAGCCATAAGGAAAAGGGTGAAGAAGCTCGAAGATGCCGGGATAATAAAGGGATATACTATAAGGGTCGATCCGAGGGCCCTAGGCTACAGCGTGGTTTCCCTAACGGGAGTGGACGTTGAGCCGGGAGATCTAATTAGGGTGGCTAGAGAACTTACAAGCAAGAGCTATGTCAAATCATCGTGGATAACGGCAGGAGATCACTCGATAATGCTGGAGATATGGGCTAGAAACGAGGAGGAGATGGATTCCATAATAGGAGAGATATCTAAGATGAAGGGAGTCACGAGGATATGCCCAGCTGTGGTGACCCAGAGGCTCAAGGCAAGATGCTGATAATTAGAGGAGCCTTCCTCCCCTCTTGTGCGTGTACAGGACGACCACCGAGTGGGTCGTCTCTACACCCTCGACCTTCAGCAGCTTATCCTTGAGGAACTTCCTGAACTCGACCGTGTTCTCCGCCTCCACGACGGCAACTACATCGAACTCTCCAGTAACCTCGTATAGGTCTATCACCTCCGGATACTTCTTCAAGGACTCAGTCACCTTATCTAACATCTTACTAACCACTCTGATGCTCACAATCACGAGAACGGTCATCTTAGCTCACCTCACCCTCAGCATGACAAGCCTGCCCTTCAATCTATCGCTGAGTACCTTTGAGATCCCGGAGACTTTACCTTTTAATCTTCCCCTCCAGAAAATCGCGACGAAATCGTAGGGCTCTGCCTCCTCAGCTAAGGCCTCCTCGCCTCCCCTAATGATAAAGGTTGTGACCTCATAGCCCTTCTTTCTCAGGATTGAAGCTACCTCTTCCAGATGAGACATGGACAGGAGTTCAAGCTCCCTAAACTCATGCATATCCCTCGCGGAGATGAGATCAGCCAGGAAGAGGCGGTGCCTCCTATCGAAATAGCTCTGTAGCACATCAGCTGCCGTGCTAGTCGGGATCTCGTAGGGTATCAGGGCTAGGACCTCCATCTTGTAAGCAGCAGGTCTCACATCCTCAGCGTACATCCTGCCTGTGATCGGTAAGCCGTTCGCCTTCCTGTACATGGAGTAAAGGATTAAACCGAAAACGAGCCACAGGGTGCCTAGGGCCCTGCCTATCGGATGAAACACCAACATGAGTGCGAGTATTAAGAGGGCAGCTGCCCCTCCTATGAAACCTGTCAGAGGTATGTTACCAATGCTAGGACTCTTCCAAGGCCTATAAGCCTCCCTATCTATTTTTCTTAGCTTAAATATCGCTAGATTTACGAATATATATGTTATGAGCGCAGCAAATGTATAGAGATCTGCTACCTTCTCCAATCCACCCAAGAAAGCTAGGATCATGCCTATGGCTCCAAAGAACAGGATGGATCTTGTTGGAGTCCTGAACTTGCTGTGAATCTGATTGAACCACCGTGGCATCTGATCATACTTCGCCATGGAGAATACTATCCTAGAGACGCCTATCACCCCTGTATTTGCGGAGGCCAGATTAACCGTGAACCCGGTAAATGCTACTAGGTAGGACAGGGGAACACCAATGTAAGCTATCTTCCTGGCCATAATCACTAGGGGACTCTCTATATTTCCTGCAAGTTCCTGCCAACTCATCATCCCCATGCTGAGGACGGAGAGCCCTATCGCAAATATGAGGACCATGAGTACTGAGAGCTTGGCAGCTAAAGGAATCCATTTATAGGGCTTCTTCGTCTCCTCCGCAGCTTGGGCTATCGATGCTATCCCAACATAGGAGCTCATCGCCAGAGTAACTCCATATATGAAGTTCTGCGTTCTTAGGTCCATGAATGGAATATAGGAGACATCTAAGACCTTAGGAGATCCTATCTCAGCGATTTGCTTGAGGAACATGGGAAGGGAGAAATTGAAGGCAAAACCTAGAATGAGAATAGCCATCTGGACGGCCAAGCTGGGGAAGACCATCATAACGTTGAGGGTCGATGACTCCTTGACGCCTAGGACATTTATCGCTATAAGAAAGGAAATTATGGCAAGAGTCAGTATAACCAGATTTCCAAGACGAAAGGGCCCAACTTGAGATGATTTTCCCATCTCCGGTATGAAGAAACTGAGATATCCCGCTGAGGCCATGGCGAACAGCGTTATATCTACAGTATAGGAGAGCAGCATCATCCACCCAGCGATGAAGCCTGCTAAATCGTTGAATGCCTTCATAGAGTATATCTGAACCCCTCCAGCATATGGGTAGGTGGAAGCCAGCTCGGCGTAGCTCAGACCTGTAGCTACGTAGAGTATTGCAGCTAGGGAGAAAGCTAAGGGCGACCCCCCTGCTGAATAGAGAGCCACGAGGCCGAGGGCGACGTATATATCAGCTCCGACATCAGCGTATCCCATAGAAAAGGAGCCAAACAGCCCTATATCCCTCTTTAGGGATACCCTCTCCTCCACCCTCTCCCTCCTCAACCCCCACCCGTCCCCCATCCTCATCCTTTCGGGGACCCCTGACATCTCTTATTAATAAGCATATATGCTCGCTGAACAGATCTAATTCCTCATACCTTTATCCATCTCCTCGCGAGAAATTCGGCTAAGAAAGGGGCTCCAAAAGCTGTTATCAGAGAATAAAGTATAAGGGAAGAGTAGAGGGCATCTCCTATGGTACCTAGCAATAGACCGGTCTCAGCTGCAGCTATCACCAAGCTGAGTTTCGCCCACATCATGGTACCCATTAGAACGGATCTCTTCAAACCGATGATCCCTCTGGCTGATGCGGCGACCCCCAGCACCTTGCCTAAGAAGCTCAGGATTATGAGACCCGGAAGTAAGAGTACGTTCACTTTGAGGACCGCACTCACGATATCTACCTTAACTCCCGTAAGGAGGAAGAAAGCAGGGAGAAAGAGGGCATATCCAAAGGATGCGAGGTTCTTCAGGAGATGTTCCCTTAGAGAAGTTAGTTCGGATACTATCACCCCAGCGAAGAAGGCGCCTATAACTCCATGAACTCCGGAAACCTCGGCCATGGCTGCGAAGATTATCATGAGGACCATGCTCAGCCTTGTAGAGAAGTGGTATCCGCTTTCCAGAGATTGAACCGCTTCTCCCTGCTTAGAATACTCTTTTATGAGCTTATAGGAGGGATACATAATCAGGAAGAGGAGGATGAGGATAAGGCCACTCCCTATAGATATGCGCGATCCCTCAACGAAAAAGGCAAGTAGAAACATGCTCATCATGTCAGATACAGCAGTTGCTCCGAGCAGTAGGTCAGAAAATTTGATCTCAGTACTTTTATCGTCGAATAAGTCCTTCATCTCTAGGATCGTTGGGAGCACTATACCGACGGATGTGGTCGATGAGACCACCCCTATAAGCCATGGATCGATGCCTATAGCAACTCCTAGGGAGTATCCCAGAATAAAAGGCAGCAAGGTAGCAGCTGTTCCAACGATGAGAGCTGAGAGGAAATGCTCCTTGAGAAATTCTAGCTCGACTTCTAAGCCGGCTAGGAAGAGGAGGTATATTAATCCGAAATCGAAGAGGAAGGAGAACCAAGGAAGCTCGGGATGTATCAAGTCCAAGAATGATTGGCCCATAGTTATGCCTAGGAGGATCTCCACGACGACGCAAGGGATCCTCATCTTCTTCGCTATGATGGGACTTATCAGGGCTAGAGATCCGAGGATCGCCAGCTCGATTATCTGGTTCACCAAATGCTACCCTACCTGCCCTCCTAGCTGATTAGCTCTTCACTGGAACCTCTATCATGCTATTCAGCGATTCCAAATCGATGAGATCGCTAAGGTTCACGCCGGAAGCGGTGAAATGCGCTTCAACTATCTGGGCCACATTCCTCCCCTTGGGGGTGAGTTCGTAGATCACGCCCCTCCTGCTGTTGGGATCCCTCTCCTTAGTTACGAGCCCGTCCTTCATGAGGTACTTCTTCAAATAGTAATCCAAGCTCACTAATTTGGACCTCTCATCACCTCTCCTCTTTATCTTGCTCTTCATCTTAATGCACCTGACTATGGCTTGAGGACTGGCTCTCTCACCGGCTTCCTCGAGCTTCCTAACTACGTAAAGTATGGCCAAGGAGATATCGTTCAGTTTCCAGGTTGGGTAGGATATGAGTTCCCTATAGCCGGATTCAACCAGTTCAATGGCCCTAGCATCCAAGTACAGCGCTAAATGGAACAGGGGTATTGCGAGAAATCCGTTGCATATAATGAGTCCATTTAACCCGTTCTTTTTCAATTTAGCCAGCTCAGATAACTCGCGTATCAGGTTTATCTGGCTCATAGTGCTTAACTTAACTTCAGTCACCATATCCGAAGTTACTATCGAGAGCTTCTTCCTGAAGGCCTTGAATCCCCTATCTTCCAGCCCATCGTCCACAAACACGGCGGCTCTAATCCTCCCTATATCGGAGGAAATCAGGTTATCTAGGAGGGAGAAGTCCGTGGAGGTAGGAGCAACCAAGAAGTAATCGGAATCGCTTAGATCTATTACCTTCTCTCTCTTCTGGAAGAGAAGCTTCTCTATAGCCCCTAACTGAGACCTCCCGCCCTTCCTCCCTCCTTCGGCAAGCATTAATCAAAATATATTTTGCTAATTTATAATTCTTTTGATTTAGCAAAATAGCTTTGAAAATCTCCATTATTTTTTATTCACTATAATCCTTTTGAAATCAAAATAAAATCTTTTTCGACCTGACATCAATGCTTATACTAACCAATAACGTTTAATTTAGAAAAACTATAAAAGTAACTGATTAGTCATGAAAAAGAGTACTGCGAGAAGATACAGTATCGCTGGAGAAAGCCTTAAACCAGTAATAGCACCCTATAAAAGCTATCATGAATTCCTAAGGGACATAGCTTCCGATTTAGCTGATAATATAGCTGAAATGATCAAGAGGGCTGAAGGTATATCTCCTAAGCTGAAGAGAGTCCTCCCCATAACATCCCTCAGGAGCGGAACTGTGGAGAACGCTAGGATCACCGCAGTCGACGCTGGTTCCAATGGAAAGGACCTGTTCCTCGGCTTTCAGCCCATAAGTCTAGCCGTAGGAGCCACATTCGTAGGAGCTAAGAAGGTGGGAAGCCCAATAGTGGCAGCTTTGAAGCCCCCCAAGTCTTACTTCGATGATGAGGAGGGCTCCAAGTTCTCCTCCCTCCTAGGTTACTACCTCATGTATCACGTGGCTTTTACCCTGCTGGATGAGGCGGATATAGTATTGCTGGATGGCCCGCTCTACCTTCCTAGGAACTATTACGGCCCCGGAGGGAGGGCTCACTCTCAAGCGTACTTTGAGGTGTACGATGCGGCCCTGAGATCTCTGGGAGAGCTCTTGGTCTCAGCCCGTTCATCGGGCAAGGTAGTTTTGGGCATAGTTAAGAGAATAAGGAGCGCCTACATATCCTCTTGGCTAGGCCTAAGTGGAATACCCGACCCCCTCCTTGCATCTAACATTCTTGGGGAGGGAGAAGCTCTGGGCCCGATACCAATATCCTCGAGGTGGGAGGACATCCTCCCCTGGGTAAGAGATGCGAGGGCATACAGGCCGTGGTCCATGTTCATCAGGAGGGGTTCGAAGCCCTTCAGAATGGACTTACCTGAGTACGCACTGGATGATTCTGAGAGAGTAGCTAGAATCCTCTATAAGATATCAGAGCCATCATCAGGACTTCCCATCCCATTAATAGCTGTTGACAGGTTATCTAAGCTCACAGATAAGCAGGCCACACTTGTTTACAGGCTCATGATCTCTGAGGTATCCTCTAGGTTCGGTGGCTCTCCTGATAGGATGGTCATGTTCTCCTTGCAGAGGGGTGAGACTGATTGAGGGAAGTGGTCGGCCATGTTATCTCCCATTCAACCCCGAGAAGAGTGCTTTTCGTTGCACTTAAGGGGGCTAGAGTATCTCTGGGAGATTTCTACCTGGTCGGCCACCCTTGGAAAAATGTTCCCGTCTTTCTGAGGGCTAAGGATATACAGACCATAAATGAGGAGGTTGATCTAGGGAGGACGGGCCTCATAGCAAGTAGTTCAGGTCTCATATCGGATTACAGTAGTGAGTTAGAGTACATAATAGTCGAATGTGAGGTTTTGGGGTATAAGGATCCCGAATCTGGCAGGATAAGGGGATTGGAAGCTCCTCCGCCCACTTTAAGCCCCGTTACTAGGCCAGCCAAGCCCGATATAGCATCTTTCTTGGGGATGAGGATAGGTAGTGGGCTTCCCGTCAGGATAGGTAGGATTAAGGGAACAGATGTTCCCTTCTACTTAGACCTATCTTCCGTAGCTAGGGGGCACATGTTCGTCACAGGCATGACCAGAAGCGGGAAGAGCGTTACTGGCGATACAATCATCGTGCTATGGAATAAGGAGAAGAGGAGGTACTACATAGGGCCCATAAAGAACTTCATAGATCCCCTCCTTCCAAGACAGGCCAAGAGAGGTGTAATAGATCTGAAGGGATGGGAGTATTACACGCCGACCCTGAGCCTGAGGCCTGGGATGTCACCAAGCTGGGGTAGGGTTACGGGAGCTCTGAGGCATGTCAACGATAGGGACATATATGAGATAGAGACCGTTACTGGAAGGAAGATAAGAGTGACGGAGGATCATAGCCTTCTAGTTACCCCTGATGGGTTTCACGTCATTCCTGTTACTCCTAAGACTTTAATGGCGATGAAAAGCAGGTACTTAATCTCGCCCCGAGGCATAGATCTGCCGGAGCCTAGGTCAGATTACCTCTACATGGATAGGCTGATAGGGATAGCTCTGGCATCGGGCATACCTGATTATGAGGGAAAGGGAGTCATAATAATGGACAGCAGCCCAGCGGATGTCAGGGTGGCCTGCCTAGAGGCAGGGGTTGACTGCAGCTTTTACGGGTATAAGGCAGCCATCGTGAGATCGGAACTGCTCCTCGATGCCATAGCTGATGGCCTCGTTTCCATAATGAACCTCCCCTCCTATCATAAGCACTTCACTGGAGTGGATATGTTCCCCCGTTTCAGGGCCCTCAGGGAGTACCTAAACCGCAAGCAGCTTCCTATCATGACCAAAGGGGATCCCTTCTTCTTCGTCATGGAGAGCGAGAAGCGATTGAGGGAACTCTCGATTCTGATGTCCCTCTTGGGGGTCACAGTACTCAGGCATTGCAGCAGGGGGATAGGGCTGGAGCCCTTCACAGCTTCAGAGCTCAAGAGCAGGCTTGAAGTTCCTGAATATTACACCAAGGCCAGTGATGGACCTCAGGTAGCGGTAGGCATTCCTAGGAGAAGGGCACCGATGGGAGGTTTGATACAGAGGGGGAGGGTTGATCTGGAGGAGATAGTGAGCATAAGGAAGGTTTATACCACGGAGGAATTCGTGTACGACTTGGAGGTATCTGGAACCCAGAACTTCCTTGCAAATGGCATCTTCGTCCACAACAGCAGCTTCGTCTCGAGCCTCATAGCTAAATCATCATCCCACGAACCTAGACCGAGGTTCCTGGTGCTTGACAGGAGGGGGGAGTATTCGGGACTCGCCAGAAGAGGAGGCGTCATCTACGACTATTCCGCATTCCTTCCAAAGCATGGTCTACTTAGGCCAAGAGACATAGCTAGAAAGCTTGGATACAGGCAGGGAACTGTGTCCCACAGGCTTATACTAGAGGCAGCCAAGGAATCAATGGCTGAGGGGGAGGAACCGGATCTAACCGGCCTGATAACAAGTTTAAGGCGGGTAGCTAGGGAGATGAGGGTAAGGAGTTCCCTGATTGCCGAAATAGAGGCCAGGCTTAGGAGGGAATTTAAGGGGATCACAGCCAGGGGGGAGGGCCTCGACATAGTGAGTGAGGTTAAGAGGAACCCCCTCGTCATCGTGGATTTCTCAACTGATACGAGGTACGACGATCAGTTTTACGCCGTGAGGGAGATGGTAAGGAGGCTGACCAGCTACGCGGTATCAAGGAAACAGCAGGGAGACTTCGCCCTCATAATCGTCGTGGAGGAGGCCCAGTATCTGGTACCTGAGAGGGGATATACCATAGTTGGCGATCCTTACGAGGCTGGGGCTGCTCAGGCCATAATAGAGGCCATAAGTCAGGCAGGAGGCTACAACCTCGGATTCATAATAGTGACCCAGAGACCCGCTTACGTCAGTAAGAGCGTGATAAGTCAGGCTAACACGGTAGCCGCTTTCAGGTTGAGGAACGGCAATGATCAAGATGCGATACTCAGGTATACTGAAGTAGAGGATCTCTCAAACTACTTAGCCATGCTGTCTAACCACGAGGCGCTTGTATGGGGGATGGCAAGCCCCATACCTTTTCCCGTCCAGGTCGAGATGGAGGTAGTCAGCTTGCCCATGAAGGCATCCAGCAGGCCGGAGGACGCTTGGGCTAAAATGTAAAAAATTTTTAGAGATCTTTTTATAGAAATTGCTAGTCATAGCCTTATGAGTTCATTCAATCCCCTTCCAGAAGCCCCCCGAAGGGTGAGGATATTCGATTCCACCCTCAGCCAGGGGGAGCTTGTTCCAGGTATTTCATTCTCTACAGAGGCAAAGGTAGAGATAGCTACGAATCTAGATGCGTTAGGTGTGGACGTAATAGAAGCAGGGTTTCCTGCAGCTTCTGAGGGAGAAAGAAAAGCTGTCTCCGAGGTCGTGAGGGCTGTAAAGAGGATCTCAAGGGCGGGCTTCTCTGCAGAGATATGCGCCCTTGCCAGGGCCAAGAAGATAGATATAGAACTTGCCTTGGAGGGAGAAGTGGATTGCGTCCACGTATTCATGCCGGCAAGCAAGCTCCACTTGGAGAAGAGGCTTCATCTATCCGAGGAGGAAGCTATGAATCAGTTGGTTGATTCAATATCACTCGCTAAATCAAATGGAGCAACTGTTGAGTTCACAGCTGAGGATGCAAGTAGATCCGATCCTGAATTCCTCTGGAAGATCTGCAGAAAAGCGGAAGAGGCTGGAGCAGACAGGATAAATCTCACCGATACCGTCGGAATACTAACACCAGAGGGCGCTGCGAGGATGGTAAAGGAGGTCAAGCCCCATATCACCAAGCCCCTGAGCGTCACATTCTATAACGACTTGGGAATGGCCACGGCAAATTCCATATCAGCTGTGATGGCCGGGGCAGATCAGGTCCATGTCTCAGTTAATGGCTTGGGCCCGAAGGCCGGTATGGCCCCTCTGGAGCAGGTTGCAGTCGCATTGAAGGAAATTCATATGGAATCTAACATACAGCTGAATCTGTTACCGGAGGTGAGCGAGTTAGTTGAGAGGCACAGCGGCTTGCCTATGTACGAGATAGCCCCCATAGTAGGTCCCCTAACCTATACGTATGAGGCTGGGGTGCATGTGCATGCCCTCTCTATAGATCCAGCCACCTACGAGCTCGTGCCCCCCGAGAAAGTCGGTCGAAAGAGACGCTTCTTGGTAGGAAAGCTCTCAGGAAGGACTGCCGTCGTAGAAGCCCTGAGAAGTATGGGCTATCCCGTTGAGGAGGGCAAGGTCGAGGAAATACTAGCTAGAGTGAAGAACCTGGCAGATAAAGGAGTCAGGATAACAGATGGAGTCTTCAGATCCATAGTCGAGGAGGTCCTCGGGATGAGCAAGCGCAAGTGGTTCGAGGTCGAGGAATGGATGGTTGTTACGGGATCTGGAATAACACCCACAGCCCAAGTTAAAGCAAAGATAGGTGATAAGGAGATAAGGGCTGCATCTTTTGGAGTGGGTCCTGTAGATGCCCTTGCTAACACGATAAGATCTCTAGAAGGAGTACCTGACTTCAAGTTAAGGAAATTCAGACTTAGAGCCATTTCTTCAGGCACCAGTGCGATAGGAGAAGTCCTTATAAGGGTTCTTGGCCCTAAGGGAGAGATGGAAGCAAGTGGAACAAGCCCAGACATACTGGAAGCATCATTAAAGGCCTTAGAGGACTCGATTAACAGGATAAAATCGTAACCCAATCTATCTTTCCTTTCCTCTCCTCCCCTAATTATCTATTTTAGATCTGAACCTCAAATCCTAAACGACGGATCCGCCAACCATCACTAGATCTAATAGACTCTCATGCAGGGCATTTCGCTCAGAAGCATATGGTCTCAGGGCTTATCCGATCCCTACTTACCTGCGCTCAGTTCTCCATTCATCTCCTCTTCCTTCCGTTCTCCCTAGCGCCTATATGTTGCATCTTGCGATGTCCACACTGTACAGGCATTCCGCACAGTTGGGTTCGTTTCCATAGCAATCCATGTCATTACTCTTCGTATAGAAGCAATCTAAGGCTGAGTAGGGACAGTCACCACACCAAGGTATGTTAACAGGCATATTCTCCCTGATTTTCCTGAAATTCATATATTTATCGCTGTTCCATATGTCCAGTAAGCTTTCCCTATTCAAATCTCCCATTATCACCTCTCTTATCATCTTGAGGTGCATATTAACGTACATGGGATGAGAATATGCGAAATCCATACAGGGAGCTACCTTACCATCAGATCTTATGAATAGAGCCTTCTTATCCACGTAAGGGCAATGCCTCTTCTTAGCGTCTGGGAAGAGGGGAGGCAGGCTTATATCAAGATCGTATTCATACGCTACCTTCTCTGCTTCCGTGAAATACTTCTCGACCTCCTTTACCAACATCAGTTTATCCTTACTTTCAAAGAACATTGGAAGGTTAATCCAGTATCCCTTACTCATCGCCTCCTCCCAGAGCTTCCTGTGGATAGTAGAGGCAGACATCTCTAGGCTTCTCCCGGTGTAAGCCTGGGCCAGTATCGCGTAGTTCGCTTCCCTTATGAGGTCCCATCCGTAATCTAATGCTTCCCTCATAACTTCGAGTGATTCCTTGGAGAATGGGACGTATACAGAACTATTGAACATTGCCTTCGTATAGGGAACAACGTGGGATACAAGTATAAAGTCTCCTCCTTCTTCTCCCACCTTTCTGACCAGCTCAGGTAGATCCATGTAGTTCTCCTTAGTTATCACTGCCTCGATTCCAAGCTTTACCTCTCCCCTATTCTTGGCAACATACTTGAAGTTATCATATATCCTCTTGGGTAGGGCCCCCTGCCTCATACGCTCCAGCTTCCTAGCATCCGATGTATCAACGGAGAAAGTCAGGATTGCCTTTCCTATCGTCTTAATAAGCTTATCAGCTATATTTGGGGTCAGTAGGGAGCCATTTGTATTCATGAGGATCTCTCCTCCCCTAGGGAGGTATTCTCTGGCTATTTTGATTATTTTTAGGATATCTGGGTGCATGAAGGGCTCTCCCTCACCGTAGAGGTCAAGCCTTCTTATGTGAGGTAATGCCTCCTTCCCCAACTTGGAGAAGAGAGCCAGATCTATGTCTACTTGGTCTGCCTGCCAGACGTGCCTTACGCACATCATGCAGTTGAAGTTGCACCTGTTAGTGACCTCTACTTGAAGTATCTCAGGATATTCCAAATAAAACCCCTATAGCCCCGCCGGAAATGTCAATATAATTCTTTCTGAGAAGGGAAAAAGTGTGAAATGAAATTGAAATAAATGAGTGAAACGAATATTTAGAGGGTGATATCCAGCTCCCTGAGCTTCTCCGGGGTGGGGGCGCCATCTACCCATCCGCGCAGCTCGTAGTATTCATTCTTCATCTCATCGAGCTCCACCACCTGACCCTTAGCGGGTCCCTCCGGCATGGGCTCCTCCAGCAGGCGCTTCGGCAGCGTATCGTCCTTTCCAGTGAACCCGTATCTGTTCAGTATTACCCTCTCCAGATTATATATGCGCTCTCCTATCTTCAATAGCTCATCCTCCGTTAAATTCCACCCGGTGACTGAGGACAGTAGCTCCGAGAACTCAGGAAGTCCTATCGCGAAGGTCACGAAGAGACAGTTGACCGTCGAGTTGACCACGTCCGTGAAGTCTTGGAAGAGCTTGACCCACTTAGCCTTGCCTTTCGGTGTTAGCGGATCTATCTTCTCAGGTATGCCTAGGATCTCAGGAGATATCGTGTAGCCCGTTACATGGCATCCTCCCCTGTTAGCTGTGGCGTACTCAAGCCCTATACCCTTGGCACCCCTCGGATCATAAGCAGGCATTTCAAGGCCCTTAACGCTCATCGAAAGCTCAGGATGGCCATATATCTCAGCTAATCTCTTTGATCCAAGTGCTAGGTACCTCCCGAAGCCGGATTTATGAGCAGTACGCCATACTGCCTCTACTAGAGCTGCGGCATTACCGAACCTGAGGTCTAGCCCCTCTAGGTCCTCCTTAGGTATGTATCCCCTCTCATTCAGCTCCATGGCTGCTGCTATGGTTGATCCCATTGATATGGTATCAAGGCCGAACTCATCGCAGTAATGATTTGCCTTTATTATCGCTTCCAGATTATCCACGCCTGTTGAGCTTCCTAAAGCCCATACCGATTCATATTCAGGACCCTCGCTATATAGGATCTGATAAGGCCCTGACTCTACCTTCGTGACCCTCCCGCAAGCGGATGTGCATCCCCAACATGCCCTATTCCTTATCAGGTAGTTGGCCTCTATGGCCTCTCCACTTATCTTGTCAGCATTGGGATTCACACCAGTCTGCCAGTTCTTATATGGAAACATACCAGCTTGGTTTATTATGTTCACCAAAATGGCGGTTCCATACTTCGGTAATCCCTCTCCAGTTACTGAGTTCTTCTTCATCATATCTAACGCCTTCTTGGATGCCTCCTTGTACTTCTCCCTGTTAGCTATCGGGACCCTCTCGGTTCCCGATACCACAATTGCCTTCAGCTTCTTAGATCCCATGACAGCTCCAAGTCCACCTCTTCCAGCTGATCTGTGCTCATCGTTCATCAGACTAGCGAAGTAAACTAGGTTCTCACCAGCAGGCCCTACACAGAGGACGCTAGCATTCCTCCTCCCTATCCTCCTTTTCAGTACCTTATCTGTGATGAACGTGTTCTTACCCCAGAGGTCCTTGGCTCCCTTCAACTCCGCCTCTCCATCAATTATGGAGAGGTAAACGGGCTCGTCAGATGCTCCTTCCAGTATTACTGCATCATAACCTGCCATCTTCAGGTATGTCCCCCACTCCCCTCCGGAATTTCCGCTTCCTATGGATCCGGTTAGCGGGGCCCTCAAGGCCATCGCGTGATACCTACCGGGAGAGGGAAAACCAGGGATTCCCGTACCAGGGCCTGTGGCCAATATCAGGACGTTCTCAGGACCAAGGGGATCTATATCCCTAGGGGCGATCCCCTTAGACATGTATTCCTTTAGGTATTGATAGAGAAGATATACGGCATATCCCTTCCCTCCTAGGTATTTCCTGGCAATTTCCTCGGATGTGGGTTCCACTTTGATGGATCCAGTGGAGAGGTCCACTCTTAAAATCTTACCCATATATCCCCCAGCATTCATAACAAATCATCCTACGACTTGAACTAACCCGATAACTTAAAAGTATTATTGGGATCGCCTGTGAGTTATTTTCCCTGTATCACGAGTTTATTAGTTGAATCCGGTTTGATTCTGAAGTATTTAGTTTTATTACGAGTGTAATTGAATTATATTAACCTAACTAGGGTAAATCAGTTAACAGCATCTACCTGATGTATCCCCTCCTCACGGCCTCAGCTAACAGAGGGTCCTCTATGCAATAGAGCCCGTCCTTCTTATCGATAAATCCATATTCCAAAAGCTCGTTTAGGTAATTAGATACCTGTTTATCACTTATATTCAAGCCCAGATAAACTCTCAGTCCTGTCTTAACCTCAGACCACCTAGAAGGCCTAACTAGGATTTTGAGGACCTCCACATACCTTTTCCTAGCTGATTGCCTAGTAGCCAAGAAATAGTTCATTTCATTAGCTGCGAGCCTCGATCCCTCCTCAAGGGTCCTCTCGATGGATCTCCTTTGATCCATTCTTATCCTATAAAACCCATAGTAGGATAGCCATCCTATTATCCCATCGAGCTTGTCTACAGCTTCTTCAATGTCTCCTTCCCTTATCCGGACCTTTGCCTGTCTAAATCCCTTCTTCAGGAAATCTTTGGCCTTGTTTTCGCTTAGCTTGCCTATCTCTATCTCGGCAAACGCCCTGCCAAATAGGGGAGCATCGGGGTCCTTCCTTCCCAGCAACCTGTCCAAGAGTCCCACTTCAGAGCCGGCTAGCAATATCTTAATACCCTCCTGATAGTCGTACATGTGGGCGAGGAGTCTATCGAATCCCCTTATCATCCTGAGATCCTGGGCTTCATCGAAGGCCAGGACTACCTGCCTCCCCTCGGATGACGCCCAAGCACCAAGCTCATTCAAGAGCTTTCCTATCACAGATAATCTCCTTTCAGTTAAACTTAGCTTAATTCCAGCTATCTCTACCCCTCTAACTTTAGATAGTATCCTAGATATTGCTTTATGCTTAGCCATCAGCCTGCTCAACTCCTCCGCTAAATATGGGTAGATGTCATCTGGATAGAAGGGTCCACCAGCCCTGAGATCTATGAGCAAGTAGGGGAGATCCAGTTCCGAGAGGGCGACCCTCATCAGAGAAGATTTACCAACCCTCCTTATCCCCTTTATCACGATCATCCTGGTTAAAGGATCCCTGAGCTCTTTGATCAACCTGTTAAGAGGTTCTTCCATGTCGTAGAAGTCCTCTTTCCTGCTCTTTACCTCGAGCGAGAAGAGAATTACTTACACCCCCTACTATTAACTTACACCCCCTACTATTAACTTTGGCTATCACCTATAATTCAGGTAACACCAACCTCCGTCATGACCTCCTCCACTAGATCACTTCTAACCATTCCCGCCTTAGGAAGTCTTCTAAGGATCTCTATCCATCTACTTTCCGATCTGAACACCCTCTTGAGTATGTTTATAGCTTCCTCCATCCTATTGGAGTTCAATAAAGCAATTGCTTGCCAAAATGAGAGCTCTAATACTTCAGGAGCTAACTTCGATGCAATTTCATATTCCTTTAATGCCTCCTCGACTTTCCCGGATGCCATATACTCATCTCCCCTATTTGAGTGACTATAGGCATCGTGAAGCCTGAGCAACCTCCTCATCTCCTCGAGAGGATGTGGGCTATCCTCTACCCTCAGATCCACTATGACCTCGGCCCATGGTCTGCTGCTCAGCTTCCTGGATACGACTAGGATGGCAGCTGATTGCATTCCCCTTATATCACCTCCAGCCGCTTCACCCGCTTCCAGTGCGGCTAGGAGTCTGTAAGCTAGATCTCCCTCCGATGATTCGAAGGCATCGGCCATGGCTGGCCATACATCTGCGGAAGACATCAAGTTCGCTTGAACGCTGTATCCGTCTCCGATTATGTGACCAGCTTCAGGGATGCATAGTCTCCCTGTATGAGCTGCAACCCTACCTTTAGAATCCAAGATAGCTACCTGCCTGTGAGCTGACTTGGGATCTTCCTTTATCAGGGCTTCCAAGGCTTCTTCAGCTGTCTTACCCACTTTCAGCAGGTTCAGACCTAGCGGTCCATAGGATTGCTCCACGAAGCATTGAGTTGCGACGACTCCTACCCCTGCTTCAGCCCAGGGAACCAAGCTACCCACTGAAAACCAATGAGATTGAACAGCAACGCCCATATAACCAGTATCCGGATCCCTCGCAACGATGGAATATGTGGATGCGAGTGGCATACCTAATCTGGAGTGGGGAAACTTATAGTGTTATGTTGCGTTACCCTTATCAACAAGGTCCTATCCTACTAGCGATTGATCAGTTAGTGCTATGATCAGCCATGAATTCCTCTAGGGCTTTGGATATGCTTCCCTTTCTAAAGAACATCTTCACATTCCTCAACCTGAGTCTCTCGGTACCCCTCTTCCCCACAAATGCCGATATAATTACTGGGCAATCCCTGAGAACGTCGTAAACATCTAGGGTTTTCCTCCTCTGCAGAGTGTCCTTATAGGGGTTGGCCCTAACCTCAACGAGTTCGAGCTCGTCATCCTTCATCTCATATATGAGATACTTCGCAGCCCTACCCAACATTTTCATCGGTATATTCTCGCCATCATCCGTGGCAACTGCTATTCTCTCACGAGTAGGGACTAAGACAATGCAGTAGCCTCTATTCTCCTGGATCCTATACCTATCTTCTACCAATCGATCTAAGAATCCCCTAAATTCACTCGTTCCTGTCCCCTGAATTACGATAATCCTTCCTCTAAACGCTAGGGTATAGTACAGGGTCCAGAGGAGTTTATCGGCATCCAAGCTCTCCGAGTACTCCACTACTACGAGCTTATACCTCATGCCGAGGGGATAAATCTCCTCTCTCTGTAGGGCTAAGAAAGGCTCCACATTCCCTGGATCAGGTATTTCATGATAGGGAACTGTAACTACTTCGATTTTGCTTTCTAAGGCTCTCAGTACAGGAGAGTTTGGATCCCCAATAAATAGGACCTTCCCCGGACCCAAGTCAGCGATATACCTGAGCAGGCACCGTTGAAGATCAGCCTCGTACTCCATTTTCACCAATGATAGATCAGTACTGGTAAATTAAAATAAGAAAAATAATGTTATTGATTTCGTTCGCTAAATTATGGTAGTTCGAAGAGGCTTTGCTTGATAATGCTGTGCCTTCGCTTCGAGGAGATTAGCTAAACCACATCTCATAAGAGGAGATAGAGGGAAGGAGAGGGAAGGGAAAATATAAGCGGAGACTAACCTGCCTAATACTACCCTAACGATTAGTAGCCCAAATCTCTGAAGAGTTCCGAATCCTGAACGTAACTCTTCCTGAGCTTGAGAGCCAATTCGGCTTTACCTAGCTCTCTCCCAAGATAGGCGGCATGGGAGTAGCCAGATACTAGCCCGAGATGGAATATCTCAAGGTAAATGTCCGAGGCTTTCTCACCGCATATGGTAACATCAGGTCTCCTCGGATCATCCCACTTGAAATGCATGGCACAGATCTCGCCTCGATCCCTGTCTACCCATATCCTGAAGAAACCAGTCCTATCGTACTGTACCTTCCTCCCCCTAGCCTTCACGACCTTACCCATAGCATCATATCTGAAGTCTTTCCTCCTCTTCTCCTTCAGGACTAGGAGGTCTATACCGAGATCCTTAGGGAATACTCCCCTCTCCTTTGAGAGGTACATCATCTTGACAGCTTGGGCCACTTCCCAGACGGATCCGTAGGTTTTATCGCTTGCCTCCGTAGTTAGGACAATACTCGCTTCAAGCTCAGAGGCGAGAGCCACCAATTGGGCATTTACTCCATGACTATCGGCATCGATGAGTTCGCTGACATTACCTATCCCCATGAAAAGCTGGACATCTGGATTTCTCCTAGAGAACTCGTAGAAGGAGATGAGGGACTTGATGAAGCTGGGAGCGTGTATCGGATGAACTATCAGGTCAGCCAAGACGTTATTTATGCCATACTTCCTAGCCATTCTGAGATTCTCCTCCATGGCCCTAACCCTTTCCTCCGGTTCACTTGGAAAGTAGCCAGAGGCATAATCATATGGTATTATCACGCAGACCTTATCCTTCACGATGTCATGAAGCACTTCCATGTTAGATCTCTCGAGGCTCACTATCATATCAACGCCCGCCTCGATAGCAGCTTCTATCTCCTTAGGAGAAATTGAATCTATACTTATAGGAGCGTTAGTCACCTCTCTAACTGCTCTAACTATATCTCCTATCTTGGAGGAGTCATCTTGACCAGCAACTACTCCTATATCTATTATATCAGCTCCAGATTCTATATAGTGGGCGGTAATCCTCTTTATCTCATTTTTAGTGAGCTTCGGAGCATCCACTATCTCCGCCATGATCCTAATCGGCAGCTCCCTCGCAATGCAGAGCCCCCTAAGATCTATGCACCTCTCCCTGTCAACCATAGCCCTCGCTCTGTTCACGGCCTCCCTAAACTCCCTATCGGCATCTCTCCTAATCTCTTCTTCGAGAAGCTCGCATGCAGGTATGTCATGCGATAACTTAAGCCCTTTCCTCACTTGTTCCATTATGATTGGTAGATCAGCTGCATCCTTGGGGCCCTTAAACGCTGGAATACCCAAGGAATCCTCTATGTACTTGGAGCTGCCCCTTAACAGCCCTGGGACTATGATGGCATCGTAGCCAGATAGATCTAGGGTTTTAATATGCTCCACAATGAACTTAGGTGTTAGTAGTGCGGCCACTGGAAAGGGAACAGCCACGAGATCGTACTCAATACCCGATCTATCCGCATAGGCTCTGACGTAATCCTTGGCCAGCTCTCCCGTTATCAACAGGTACTTCAATATCCTCACCTAATTAATTAGCTAGCTAATTAGATAGGTAGAGATAGGATGTGAACTATGGTATCCTCTAACTGATCCGGATCGTCCACGACTGTAACACCCTCGACCCTTCTCAAGGCTTCTATGTTCCTCCTATCAAGCTCCCTTATCTTTATCCTAGCTTTCTGAAAACAGTGTATGGCATTCTCTGGGCATGTGAGTTCACATACCCTGCACCCATGGCACCTCGTCAGATCTAAGACGGGTACCCCATCAAGCTCTCTAATGGCCCCGTAGGGACACCTATTCAGGCACTCCATGCAATTCGTGCATACCTCTCGATCTATGTAGCAGGGGACCTCGGTCTCCTCCGTCACATCGGATGGGAGGACTACTACAGGAACGCCTCCCTTTAGGGCCTGAGATGTGATCGTCGTCACTATGCTGTCAGAAATGCCGTAAACGATCTTAGCTACTGTATTAGATGTAGCTGGTGCTATCACGAGCAATCCGTACCTGCCAAGCATGAACCTACCTGAGTAAGTGCAGCTGGCGCCGGCAACTTCCTCTGTGATTACCTCCTCATAATGGTTTCCAGGCGATATATCTCCTATTCTATCAAGGATGCCGTACATTCTGGCCACTTCCTCACCGGCCTTGCTCATATAAGTGGTTATCTTAACTCCATGTTTCTCCTTGATCCTCTTTAGAACACCAAAACTCTCCCTCATGAAGCTTCCTGATCCAGTTATTCCCCATGCGATGAAATGTAGACCTCCTTCTCCTCTTAGCAATCCCAAGTTTGCATCAACCATCCTTCATTTCTCCCTTTCTTCTATTTTCCCTTTCTCCATCTTTCCCTTTCCCTTCCTTCCTTTTCTCTGCCTCATTTACAGATTCAAATGGTGAGCAATTGAGCACCCGCATTGTTAGCCCTCGACACGATGACCTTACCCCCTCCATGTTCCCTCAGGAAGCCCTTCAATTTATCAGCTAGCTTCTGATAACTATCCTCATCAGCCAAGCCATAGAACGATGGGCCCCAGGAGCTTTGTCCAGCTCCATAAGCTCCATTCTCCAGCAGGAACTCCACTCCCTTCTCTATTAGAGGAGACCTGAAGATGCCTCCCTGGACATGGGAGAACATCCTACCTACCTCCCTCTCGAACTTTGTGATCGCATCGCCGAAGCCCTGAATGTCCCTCTTCATCAGCGAGGGGATTATTTCAAGGATGAGTATCCTGAAGGTCTCGCAGGTGCATTGATCGATCTCCCTCAACTTCCTCGTCAAATCCTCAAGAGAAAGCTCCTCCTTCTCTCCGGATATACCTTCCTCCATTCTAGGCATACCGATTACGAAGATCCAATCCTTGGGAAACTCGTATCTGGATATGAGGATAGGTATCTCTCCCTTCTCAACTCCTCCGTCGACGATCAGACCACCATACTTGAAGGAATAGATCCCAACGCCCGATCTCTTTCCCCTCCCAAGGATCTTGGCCAGCTCTTCCACAGAGACATCCATTCCTGAGTGCTTCAACATAGCATAACCTATCCCCAGTGAGAGTTGCGTTCCAGAGCCCAAGCCCACATGCGGGGGTATGTCCTCGATGATCCTTATGCTCATTCCATCCTCGATCTTGAAATGTTCCTTCACCTTCTTGGCATAGAGTAGGGCCCTCTCCCCACCGCCCATGACTTGGAATCGATCGGCATCGGACACCTCTAAGATAACGCGAGGATTGTTAAGAGCGACACCCACGCTTCCATAGGACCTCCTAAGATCGCCCTTCATGTCTAAGATCCCGAAATGTATCCTAGAAGGTGTTTTCAAGATGGTTTTCATTACATCGCCCAACCTAATGAGTTAGAGGTATCTAATATATAAGCTATCAAAATCAAATAACAACGAAAATGATGCGGTTTCGATCCCAAGGTTGTGAGAGCATTAAAGGCCTCAAAGACTTCAACTGAATGTCTCATCATATAACTGTACTTAACTCAGATTAAGTTAGTTAAAAATAATTTATGTTTACCCATTTATTTATTTAACTTAATATTGAGTCTATTAACGATATCTCTCATTATCCTGTTATAGGGTTCCTCGGGACATATTCTAGAGACGAGCTCGCTGTAATGGAGAACCAATTTAGTCAGCTTTTCCGCATCCTTGGGCCTTATCTTCCTGAATACAGGGATTCTCGTTGCATGGATAAGGGATTCCAAAACTGCGTGTCTGCACCTAGTAAAGAAGCAGGGCTTTACTTTCCTCAGCAAGATCCCATCTATTCTTAGCTTAACAGATAAGAAATCTCCTTTATCCTTGAAGTTTAGAAGAGAAACTTCCATAGAAGCGTTCGAGCCTTTAAGGGGGGGTAGCCTCATGCCATAGGACATGTCATAACCTTCCTCAGGTATTTCGTTGAAGGTAGCTAGGTAAAAGATTTCCACGTCATCAAGCAGGTTAATCAGGGCAGAGCTCTCCCTCATCAGGTTTTCAAGCGTAGTAGTACCCTTAAATAGTTTCTCAATGATGACTGCACTTCCAGCCCTTCTCACACCTATTGGCGCCGAATGAAGGGAACCATCTCCATTCTTGGTCGTGCATATGGACTCCACTAGCAGGCCATCACTGAGACCGATATTATCCAATAAATCCGGCACATCAAAGCTGGTATAATTGCCTGGAGGTGGGATTTTTCCCATCGCACCCAATCCCCCCTATAGGCTAAAAGGCTATATCCATGCAGTCCTCTCAACATGTTAGCTGGTATACCTGAGGAAGAGTTAGTTAATGACGACTTATCATTAATTTATTTTAGTTGCTTATCAGCAAAATTAATAACTTCTCATTTCACAAAGATATATGCTACTTGTAGGGGAAGCTCTGGTTGGTGAGGGCAACGAGGTCGCCCATATCGATTTAATCATCGGAGATAAGGATGGACCCGTAGGTAACGCCTTCAGTGTATCCCTGTCCAGCCCAAGGCAGGGACACACCCCCTTACTAGCTGTACTGGAGCCAAATCTTCAGCCCAAGCCGTCGACATTGATAGTGAACAAGGTAACGATAAAGAACGCCTTCCAGGCGGAATTGATGTTCGGTCCAGCCCAAGCGGCGGTCGCCAAAGCCGTTGCCGATTCTGTGGCTGAGGGGATAATACCAAAGAACTTGGTGGAGGATATAGTAATAGTGGTCTCCGTATTCATTCACTGGGAGGCTAAGGATAAGGAGAAGATCTACAAATATAACTATGAAGCCACGAAGCTGGCGATAAAGAGGGCCTTCTCAGGAGAGCCTTCAATAGATGAGGTCCTAGAGAAGAAAGATAAAGCAAAACATCCCTTTGCATGAATTAATCTCTTCTCTTATCCCCTCAATTTTTCTTTTTATCTCGATCCAATTTTCATGGGGGCTTTTTCATGAAAAATTTTGATATCAATTAAGTAACACGAAAATTATAGGGAGTGCTACTTATCGAAGAATTTTAGATTCATCTAGAATGATTCAGCAAACCGGAATATTTAAATGATATAGGGGATATATTCCCTAGACCCATTATGACAGATATAGAGAGAGAACGTGTTATTCTTGCGGCCAGTATGGCCGCTACCTTTAGGCCTGACTTAATGACTAATGATAAGGTTGAGGCAGCTACCAAGGGACATGGCGTCCTTACGATACCTGTTCTTGTTGCAGCAAATTCCATAGCGGATGATCTCCTCAAAGGCTTTGATATATCCTTGGTGGATGCTGCTGCCCCTGACTTGCCTCTGGATATCATCATAGAGAGAGCCGTTAACGCAGCTAAGAGCGCTGGAGCTGCACCTGAGAATGCTGCTCTAATTGCCGCAGCCCTCGCGTATTTCTCTGGAGCTGCAGCTAGGGCAGGCGTTCCAATGGCAAACAGAAAGCTTGGTGCAATAGCTAGGATTCATGCTGGAGCAACGAGGACTAGCGCTATAGCACTCACAACCAACAAGTTCACCCATAGGATAACCGCATTCCCTGCCTACAAAGCCATATATGAGAAGCTCATGGATAAGAAGCTGATAAAACTTGATGGGGCTGTGCTGCCACCCTTCGTGGCTGGAGGTGCGATATATGGGCATAGCAGGCTGGGAGAAGATATAGTAGTTCCTGAGCTAGCTAAGGAGGCAGCTAAGGTTGGGGCCTTAGCCATGAAGAACGCCATGGAAGGAGCTGGTATGACCGCCTATCCACTATGGCCCGCACTGATAGCCGCCGCAGTTACGATGGAGATAGTGCATCCGGACTCTTTCCTCGGTGAGGAGTACGGTCCCTTCGGTACCAAGTTCTCATGCTATGCTGCCGGCCAGGGAGCCGTTGAAGCCATGGGATTACCAGCCAAGATTCACATAAGGGGAACAGGAGAGGAGTATGATACGGCCCAAGTCATCGGAGACTTCGGGCTAATACTGAAGGACATAGGCGCACCTACGGTCATTGGGATGATGGCTCTCAATGAGATATTTGCCGGTTTCCAGGAATCGGCCATAATAGGAGCGGGATTCTCAGGAGGACCCGTAAATCCACCTTTAGGGCACTTAAATGGAGATGCTGTACCTGCCATCAAGCTATTGCTGAAGTACAAGGGAGATGTCTACGCAGTAGCTGATGAGATAAAGAAGTACAAGATGGAGAGCTTCTTCGATCCTGAGATGGCCCTCACAGCGCTCAACACGATATCTAGGGTAGCTGAGTGGGTGAAGAGAGGCCCCGTGACGAAGGCCCTGATGATAGCTGGAGAAGAGGTGAGGGATAGAGCCGTATACAGGAGAGCAGCCAAGGCGTATGAGATGCTCAAGGCAGGAAAGAGCGTTGAAGAGGTAGCTAGAGCCCTTGATGAGGAAAGGCTCCATTACGTTGAGAAGAGATCCTCTGAGATGCTTAGCGCTTTCTTAGGCAAGAAGATAGAGCTCAAGTTCACTGAACTGAGACCTCAGGCTAGGAGACACGATGGATTCACCGCCAAATACTGGGGATTCGACTCCTACATCTCATACGACATCACCATAGATGGCAAGAAGTATCATATAGAGGACCTCTCAGCTAAAGCAGTTCCCGAGTATGCGATAGAGGGCAAGGGCAGAGATGATCCCAACATGGGTACAGCAATATTCGTTGGTTCTGTTGTTGCTCAGGAGCTTCAATACATAGGTCACACCATAATAAACGTGACAGTGCCAGCCGCTGTCGCAGCGATACTGGGAATGGATCCAAAGGAGGCCGGAAAGAAGGCCGAAGAGGGAGCTTACCTGACGAGAGCCATACCAGGAGCCAAATACACTGCTAGGGAAGTAGCCGCCATGGCTAAGAGAATCTACGAGATGATGTCTCAAGAGAAGCACGATATACTCCCGCCTCAGTGAATCCCTTACTTTCTCCTTTTTTCTTATTTCAGCTTATATCTCGAGGGTAGGTGTTAAGTTTGGAGTTTAAGAAGATAATGATCTTTTTGAGTACCGATGAGTACCCGAGCCCCTTCGACATACAGATGATGTACGATTCGGGGGCAGATCACGTGATCTATTACGGTAATGTAGATTCAAAGAAGGCTAAGCAGCTTATTATGGATTCCATGTTCCCGAGGGGACCTGAGGGGGTCGTTTACACTGGTATGTTCATAGGGGGAACTAACGTAGAAGAGTGCTTAGCTATAGCAGATGTAGCTAAGAAGACGATGTTCCCTCCATTCCAGATAGCTACGATAATAGATCCCCAGGGCGGCTATACCACTGCTGCAGCCTTAGTTGCTAAGGTAGAGAGATGCCTGAAGGACAAGTTCAACTTGGACATATCCGAGGCTACCGTAGCTGTTGTTGGAGGAGCTGGCAAGGTGGGAGGTAATGCGGTCCTACTGCTTGCTAAAGATGGAGCTAAAGTGAGGATAGTGGATATCCTTCTTGATTTAGCTAAGAAGAGGAAAGAAGAGGTAAACAAAGTGGTAGGAGAGGAGAGAGTTGAGGTCTTTGAGGAGGAACCTAGAAGCCCGGACGTAATGGAAAGGGCATTGAAAGGCGCTGATGTCATCATAACAGCGGGTCCACCTGGGCTCCAGCTAGTGCCCAAATCCGTATTGGAGAAGATAACTGAATGTAAGGTGGCAGCCGATGTTAATGCCGTTCCCCCGTTGGGAATAGAGGGGCTGAAGAGTTCTAAGGATTGCAAGGCCTTCTTGGGAAACATTCACGGCATTGGAGCTCTTGCAATAGGACCTTTAAAGAATCAGGTCGAAATGGAACTCATAAAGAGGGCACTTAACGAACCTTCTGGCTTCTTTGAGCTAGATGAAATGCATAAAGTGGCCAAGAGCCTGCTAGGCCTTTGATTTTTTGACTCTCCTCAACTCAACTTTTTATCTATCTCTTAGGGGGAGGTTCATCAGTGGTTTATATGATTAAAGTGAGATGTCCAGTCTGTGGAAAGGAGTTTGAAGTAGAGAAAGGACCCATCGTTACATGCCCGGACTGCAAGGCCCCTCTCAGGATCACGGTCCTCGAAGGTGGAGCTACACTAGCTGAAGTTGCTGTGGAGGAGGAATTAGGAGAGTGGAAAGAGAAAGATCTCATCGAATTTGAGGAAGAGGAATTAGAAGAGCTTTGGGGTGATATAGAGGAGTCCTAGCCTATGGGGCTTACGACGGTCCTTACCTGTTTTACTCCTTTTTTGGATGATACCCTATCAAGCAATTCCTTTACCCTCTTAGCACTCCCTTTCACTATTATTATCAATATGCAGTGCTCCTTATCCAAGTGGATATGGGTGTTGGATAAAACGATATCGAGGTACTCGTGCTGTATCTCGGTCAGGTACTCATCTATTCCCCTCGTCTCATGATTGTATATTATATTGATCGTGCCGACCACGTTTCCCTCCTTACACTGCCAGTTCCTGTCAGCTAGGAAGTTCCTCATGGCCAGCCTTATAGCCTTGGATCTCTTCATTCCAATTTGAGAGATTGTTTCATCAAATTCCCTGAGTAAATCAGCTGGTACAGATACGCCAAACCTGACTACCCTACCATCTCCCAAATTTTCTTCTACTTTGTTCTTTCTCTGAGACATCTCTATTATCTCCACAGCTAAGCTTTATTTGTTATTCTAATAAGCATTATCAGAAGAATTTCTAATATCATCATATAACCAACATTTCACCTCATTTTCACCAACTGGGATCATGGGAGGTTCATCTAAGCATTTCTCCTGAGAATGGGAATAGGGACACCTAGGATGAAATCTGCAGCCAATGGGAGGGTCAGTTATATTGGGATGCCTGCCAGGTATGGGAATGAGACCCCTGCTTGGTAGTGCATCTAGGAGGAGCTTGGAATATGGATGCAAAGGGGATCTGAAGAAATATTCAGCTTTAGTAATTTCAACTATTTGTCCACAATACATGACGGCTATTACATCAGCTAATTTTTCTGCAAACTCTAGATCATGCGTTATAAGAAGAATAGCCGGGCTATCCCTCATATTCTTGATTTCTCTCAAAGCCTTTAGTGCTTTTTCCTTCATGATGGAATCTAGGCCCTTCGTAGGCTCATCAACTAGAAGTACTTTCGGTTTTCCAGCGATTCCTATTGCTAGGAGGGCTCTCTGCTTCATACCTCCGCTAAGCTGATGTGGGTAGCTTCTAGCTATCCTCTCAGGGGGATTAAGGCCGAGTTTCCTCAAAATTTCAACGGAAGTTTTCCATGCCTCTTTTCTTTTATACCCATAACGTTCGATGAGTATCTCCCCTATCTGATCTCCTATCTTAAGCGTTGGATTCAGCATGGTATCTGGATTTTGAGGGATCCACGCTATTTCCTTCCCTCTAATTTCTCTCATAGATCTTTCATTAAGATCCAAGAGGTTCTTCCCTCCATACAAGATCTCTCCTGAGGATGAGGCATTACTTGGAAGAAGTCTCATGATGGAAATTCCAAGGACGCTCTTTCCGCTACCACTTTCACCTACTAGGGAAAGTACTCTGCCTTTCCTTAGGTTTAGGCTTATGTCATCTAATACATCGATCCTCCCTCTTTCCGTTTGGAAAGAAACTTTCAGTCCCCTAATTCTCAAAATAACTTCTGTATCTGTGACAGGCAACGTAATGCCCACCCTCCACCTTCCTCAATCTAGGTACCTCTTCTTTGCATGTAGGCATCCTATAAGGACATCTACCGTAGAAGGGACATCCTCTCGATTCTACGCTTGTTTCTATCCTATCTTCCCTTTTACCAACGAGAACTTCCGTATAAGGGTGTAATGGATTCTTGATAAGCTCTCTCGCTGGAGCTAGCTCTACTATACTCCCAGATAGCATTACAGCTATCTTTTCTCCCATAAAAGAGGCTACTCTCACATCATGTGATATGAATAAATAGGAGAGATTTCCCTTCAACGACTTTATGAGTCTCAGGATATCTGCTTGCGTACTTACATCTAACATTGAAGTAGGTTCATCGCAGATGAGGAGAATGGGATTAGTTATCAGGGAGCTTGCTATAACTGCCCTCTGGAGCTCCCCTCCACTTACCTCATGAGGTCTCCTCTGAAGGATATCATAGTCTAAAGAAACCATTTCCAAGAGCTTTTCTATCTGATCCTCTCTTTCCCTCTTATCAATACCATGTATCTTCAAAGGCTCTACTATGCTATCATAAAGCCTCCATCTTGGATCTAATGCGCTCTCGGGATGTTGCGGAATATAGCCCATTAACCTCCTAAGTTCCCTTGGAATCCTCCCAGTTACATCCTTTCCGTTGAATACCACCTTTCCCTCTGTAGGTGCAGTAATTCCAAGGAGCACTTTAGCCAAGGTCGTCTTACCTGCACCCGATTCCCCGATAATGGAGAGGGATTCTCCCTCCCCTAGGGAAATCGTTACATTATTGAGGGCAATTACCCTCCTCCCACCTATCCATCCGCTCTTATAGATCTTAGTTAGGTTGATTCCCTCCAGAATCTTCAAGAAGGGTCACCTTTTTGGATTTTCAGTCCAATTTAATGGTATAAGGTTGAACATATTCCCCAAAGAAAGCATCTCGCCAGGCTGTTAGCTTAATGGCCTTCCTCACCTTATCTACATCTATAACTTTAACACTGGCGACGTGAGTGAGCCCTATGCCTCTAAGGATGTTAGGATGGGCCTGAGCTGTGGAACCAACCAGCGCGCGTATCTTTGCATTTTTAGAGTACTTTATTATGCTATCCAAAGTATCGTTAAGTATAGCTGCCCCAGTTATTATTACAGCATCTGCCTGCGGAAGCAATCTAGGCTCTAGACAGTCAGAGAAAGCATTTCTACGTGCAGATTTATCCCTCTCGAAGACGATGACATCATATCCTAATGACTTCAATTTATCTACTAGAGGGGTCATAAAGCCCACAACTGCTATCTTACCCTCAGGAATTTCCTTCCTAACGAGGCTCACGACATCCTCTACTAGATTTGAATTCCACCTCTCTAGATCTAAGAGGTATTGGGAGACTGCATTGATGGTAGCAATGCCTAAAACTCGTTCAATCATATGCACGCTATCAGCCATTCTCAATGCCTCTGCAGCTGGGCCCTTCTCTGAGAATCTTGGTGGTTCCCATACTTCTCGGTTAGACATTTCCAGTAAAGGTGTCAGGCACGCACCTAAAGCCCTTCTCCCTTCAGGATCCCTCACTACCACGTAGGTGTAGGGATGACATACAGCAGCGTCTTCTATAATAAGATCCGGGCCCTCCTTGATCATCTCCTCGCATCTGCTCTTCAGGATATCTAAAATCATTTTAATCACCACAACCTTACTCTAAGCCTTGGATTAAGGCTTCCCTCGAGATCTATTGCTACGAGGGTCATTCCTAATATGAGGAGAGTTAGAGCAGCTGTCGGGGGGCCTATCGTCCATATCCATTCATCGGTCAGAAATATGATGCTTCTCTGGAGGGCATGCTGGATCTCCATGCCCCAGCTCAGAGTAGTTGGATCTTCTAGACCGAAGAAACCTACGCTAGCCTCAGCTAGCACAGCGTGCCCAGCTTCCAAGACGAACTGAGCTGCAACCAATGGGAAAGTTGCAGGCAACAGGTGCTTTACCATGATATATGAGTCTCGAGCTCCAATGCATCTTAGCCTCTCTATATAACTCTTGCTGCTCTCCTGCCTGATGAAGGGTTTTATCACCCTCGCTGTTATTGCCCATCCAAAGAAGGAAAGCACGAGTATTATCAGCCACACGTTCGGCCTGAGAAAAGTGGCTAAGATAACAATGAGGGGTAAACGTGGAACAGTAAGGAAGAAATCGAGAACCCTTGATATTAGGGGATCCCATTTGGGGTAATATCCGGATACCAGGGCGACGATGGTACCTATCAGCGTAGAGATGGCAGCTGTTAAGGTCCCTACAATGACGGAAGTTCTGGCTCCATAGATCAGGTGAGTCAGCACATCATGCCCCACGTCATCTGTCCCAAGCAGGTGATGGGTCGTCGGTGGGCTCAACGGTGTGAATAGATCCTCTGGTTGATAAGGGGAGATGAGCGGAGCTAGAGTTCCTATAATAGCTACAATCATGATTATAGCAAGTCCTATATACCCTCCCATCCCCAATAGCAGTTTCAAAGGAAACCCTCCCTCATCCTTGGATCTATGATCAGCGATAGGATATCTGCCAGGACATTCATGAGAACTAAAGAAGCCATTACAATGAGAAAAACCGCCTGCAGCAATGGAAAATCATAGTAATCGTAGGCTGTCAACATGAGCCATGTGATCCCCGGGTAATTGAAGACATCTTCAACGAACATGCATGAAAGGATAGAGTATCCAAGGAGAAGGCCTGTTTTGGAGAATATGGGAGGGAGCGCATTTCTCATCACATGCCTTAGGAAGATGGTCCTCTCCTTTAACCCCTTTGATCTCGCGAAGAGGACGTAATCCTCATCAAGGACGTTGATGATAGAATTCCTAAAGAAATAATACATTTGCCCGAATTCAGCCAGAGAGAATACGATTGCCGGAGCTATAGCATGCCACAAGATATCCCTAATTCCCTCCTCGGTAGAAAAGCCTAGTGAAGGAAATATCCTGAGTTTTAAAGAGAAAAATATCAGGAATAGCATAGCTAGGGCGAAAGGTGGTACTGAATAGAGCGTCAAAGATATCGAGGTTAATGAGATATCCGTGAACCTCCCCCTCCTCTTGGCTGCTAGGGCGCTAAGGGGCAAGGCCAAAGATATGGAGATAAGAAACCCCAGTAGTATTAAGATAATAGTCCTGAGCAGTGGGGGCAAGAGAACTTCCCTCACAGGCTCTGAAAAGTATGTAGAATATCCAAAATTTAGAAGCGCTATGTTCCTCATGTAAGTGAGATACTGATCGATGAGGGGCTTATTAAGTCCGTAATACTCTATTAGCTTATCCCTCGCCTCTTTCGTAAGGATTAAGGGAATATCAGCTGCTTCTCCACCTAGGTAATCTAAGGGACTTCCAGGCATGAACCTAACGAGCAGAAAGGAGACAGAAGCGATTAACATGAGTAAGATCGCATATTGAATGACCTTAAAAAGTAAGGGCAGGAGGAGACGGCGCAACTATCTACCCTCTCCTCACCTTTCTCATCAAATATACTAAGATTAGGATCACGATTACCAGTAGGACTAGCGATATAAGGAGTTCATTCTGTCCTAACGTAGTTTTCACTGCACTCCCAGAGGGAGTATATTCGGCTCTCTTCAGTAGAGCAATTTTGTTCCACCATATAGGTATCCCATGGGCTATTCCCCGCTTTGTCCAGAACCAGTTAATTGGTTTAGATGTCGTATAGACGCAATCAGTCTTAGGATGATAGAGGGCAATCAGTGGAAGATCCTGCGCTATGATAAGCTGTAGCTTATCAGCTAATACCTTCTTCTTCTCTTTGTCTGTTGTTATATAGAATTCTTTATAGAGCTTTTGGAATGTTGTGTTGGAATATGTATGAGCTGGCCAATCAACTGTCGATTTTATTCCGGGCCAGAGATCAATAATCCCTCCATGGCCCGTTATCGCCATGTAGAAATCTCCTTTGTCCAGTAAATTATCCATCGGCTTGGTATCCATTACCTTAATCACTATATCTATGCCCACTTCCTTCAACTGCTGCCTTATTAATTCGGCTTCGCGTGAATACCTTTTCACTGAAAGCATTATAAAGGAGAGCTTCGTTCCATTAGGTGTCTCCCTTATACCATCGCCGTCCCTATCTTTAAATCCCATGCTATCCATCATTAGCTCGGCTTTGCTTCTATTGTAGTTATATCTAGGAAGATCAGGGTTGTACCACGGAGAGTCCGGATGGGTTATGCCTAAACTTGCAACAACCCCTCCTCCATGGAGGACCTTCTCCACAATCTCAGACCTATTTATAGCATAGGCGATGGACTCCCTAAACCTCTTTAAAGTGAATGGATACCTTTTACAGTTGAATATGAGCTCTAGCACCCAGTAACTGGGTCCCTCCAAGATCCTATAAGATCTATCTCCCCTAAACGTTGATACTACTTCAACTTCAGATCCGTAGAATGAGGCAGCATCCACCTCTCCACTCTTTAAGGCTACGGAGGCATCTCCGCCCATTGGTCCCCCTATGGCCTTTAAATAGAGCCTCTTTACAATAGGCGTACCCATAAAATAACCTTCATTTGCCTCTAATAAGTAATACTCACCTTTCTTATATTCTACTAATTTGTAAGGGCCAGATCCTATGAAAGCTTTTTTATCTACATATTTAAGCGGGTTAGTTACATTACTCCATACATGCTTCGGGATTATCTGCACCTCCCCCATGAACTCATCCAAGAAGCTGGAATAAGGTTCCTTAAGAGCTATCTCCACCGTAAGATTATCCAAAGCCCTCGCACTCTTCAAATATGTAGCTACCGCAGAAGCCCCAAAGGGGAAAGGATATTTCTTCAGGTAATTAAACGTGAATGCAACATCCTCTGCCGTTAAAGGTAGGCCATCATGCCAGTGGATCCCTCTTCTCAGGTGGATAATCCACAGTAGTCCGTTGCTCTTTGAGGTCCAGTTACTGGCGAGCCAGGGTATGAACCCCTTATCATCCTTCCATATCAGGGTATCCCATATAAAGGAGGTTAGGACATAGGAAGGTCCTCTTCTGTGATGAAATGGTGTAGGAATACCCCAATCGCCAAAAGCTATGCTGTAGGTATTTATCTGATTTTCATTCTGACCGGATATCGACGATGCGGTTATCAGAAGAGAGAATAAGAGAATGAAGGGCAGTACCCTAATTATAGTCATAGATGATCCAGCTATAGTAGCACCATTTTAATAATAAGTATTACTCAATGTCCCTAATATGGTTCAGGACCATGTAGTAAAATAAGTAACTTAAAAAGTCAAAAAAGATAGAAAACACTACTTTTAGTAATTTAAATTCAGTTTTCTCATAATACCAGCCATATGTGAAAATATATTTCCCCTGATCTGCAGTAGAAGTAGAGTATATATCAAAGGATACCCTAACATGCCATCCAGAGTATGAGAGAGAAATCCTTAGGTAAGATATATCTAACGTTAGCTGCCTCCCTTTGGGGAACATTAGGCCTAGCTGCCAGTCTTGCAATGTGGGAAGGTATGACACCTGAATCTGTAGCTTTTTTCAGAGCTTTAATAGGCTTTATGGTGGGTTTTCCCCTAGTTAGATTAAGTTTCTTGGATTCAAGGATGGCTAAACTTGGCTTATTCTTAGCTGGACCTCTTTATCTCAGTTACATCTATAGCATCAAATATTCAGGTATAGGAATAGCTGCTGCTCTACTCTACCTAGCTCCGACCATAGTAACCTTGTTCTCCTCGCCCCTGCTGAAGGAAAATGTTACAACTAAGAAGTTGGTATCTGCGATCTTGGCAACCTTTGGAGCCATACTAACTCAATTCAAGGGAGGAATTTTCGAACCTAACCTGATAGGTATATCATTGGGCCTCATGTCAGCTTTCTTCTACGCAAGTATGATAATATATGTGAGGAAGTTGATGCTATGCGGTTATAGTCCCATAGAAGTGGGAATTTCTCCTCTCATATGGGCATCTCTGGAGCTATCACCCTTCCTCTCCCTGAGATTGACTCCTCTTTCTTTAGCTTCTATACTATATCTAGGTATTTTCACAGCAGCGATAGCTTACATCTTACAGGCTAAAGGTCTTAAGATCATAGAAGCTAGTACGGCGGGAGTTATATCTACCATAGAGCCTTTCGTGGCCCTGTTGATAGGCCTCCTTATGGGAGAGCCCTTGGGTCTGACAGGAACCCTAGGATCCCTGATGATAATCTCCGCAGCCATCATAGTATAGTATAACCGCATATTAATCTAAATAGTATGCATCTTAATCGAATTTTCCTCCACAGTAAAAAGAAGAAGTGAGAAGAGAGATGGAAGGGGTCTCTACTGCCCTAGGACTACCTTCTCGATCTCATCCCTCCTCTCGATTATGTCTCTCTTAGCTAGTTCCATTACCTCCCTAAGTGATATGCCTAGCTGATCAGCTGCTGACCTTAGATCATCGTATTCAGGCTTCATATTTATTATGCTTCCATCGGGCGCCTTTGACACCTTTACCCTTACACGGAATTCCTTTCCACCTATTCTCAGGGGGACAGGTTTCTTTATCCTCTTTGCTACTATTCTCGGGGTCTCTATGATCCTAACCCCCAGCGTACCTGCTTCCCTCATCAGGACATTGACTAGGTGCTGGTAGTTATCTAATTCTGCTAAAACCTTTATCAAATGCCCGGGTCTATTCTTCTTCGTCACCATTGGGATTATCGCTGTATCAATGGCTCCCTCCTCCATTAGCTTACCGACTAGATGGCCAAGAACCTCGCCGCTCACGTCGTCCACATGGGTCTCGAGGGTCACTATCTTATCCATGATGAGCTCTCCTCTACTTCCCTCTATCAACCGGAGGACGTTAGGTACATTCTCAAACTCGCCAGTCGCTGCCCCATAGCCGACTCCCTCTATGGTCATTGGAGGAATGAAGCTCGTCACGCGGTGGGCTAGATTCACTAGGAGAGCGGCTCCCGTTGGAGTCGTAAGTTCAGCTTCTACGGGGGTATGTGATACTGGAAACTTATGACGCTTCAGTATTTCTAGGACTGCCGGAGCGGGTACTGGAAGTCTGCCATGGGATATCTCCAGATAACCTCCTCCTAAGGCTGGAGGCATCGCATAGATCTCGCTGTCTAGAAGGCCAGCCTCCTCCATCAGGGCGTAAGTCCCAACTATATCTAGGAGGGTATCTGCAGATGCAAGTTCGTGGAAGTGGGCTTTAGATGGTTCGAAACCATGAACAGCGACTTCAGAGGCGACTAGCTCATCTAGGGTTTTTCTCACGAGATCGGTCGCTTTTTCCGAGAGTTCCACCTTGCTGCACAGCTTATCAGCATTTTCCTTTATATCAGAAGCCATCACATGATGGAAGTGCTCATCTATCTCCATGAAGACCTGCTTAGCCCTTATCCCCCTCTTCCTCACATCCTTGATCTCCAACTTTATATCGTTAACGTAGTCTAGGAGATCCTTTACGGCATCGGCTATCCTATATAGGGGATCCTGAACTCCAGTCAGGTCCACTATAGCACCTAAAAACATATCTCCCGAAATACCAGCTATCCTAGGATCGATAACTAGAATCTTCAACTTTCCTTCCTCCCGATGGCGGCCCTATTGGCCACCGCTATGGCAGCGTAAGCTGCCCCAACACTATTATTCACATTGACCACGACAATCCCCGGAGAGCAGGACTGAAGCATTGAGTACAGGGCAGATATGCCCTCTCCTCCCAAACCATAGCCAACTGAGGTGGGAAGCCCGATGACCAGCACGTCCACGAGGGATGCCACTATGGAGGGAAGCATGCCCTCCATGCCCGCTGCTACTACTATCACATCGACATCTTCGGATAGGACTTTCCTGACGGCATCTATGGATCTCTTGAGGCTGGCTATGCCCGCATCGTACACGCTTATCGCCTTACATCCAGCTTCCTCCACTATCAACCTGACCTCCTCGGCTACAGGGACGTCGGAGGTGCCTGCAGTTATTATCCCTACCCTCCCTCCCGTTGAGGGGGGTTTGTAACCCCTCTCCCTGATAACGAAGACCCTAGAGTGGGGCGCGCTTATCACATCGTACTCATCCTTGAGCTCGTTAATGACATCCATCTGATCGTCCCTGACCCTAGAGACGATCACCCTCCTACTTCTCCCGATTGTCCTCTTAATGACGCTTCTCAGGGTTTCCTTATCTTTCTTCTCAGCGAAGACTACCTCTGGTAATCCCTTCCTCATTTCCCTGCCGAAATCAAGCTTAACAGTGTCTCCTATTTCTTCTATTCCCCATAACCTTATCTCCCTTTCAGCAGTCTCTATGTCTATCTCTCCGCTCATCAGCTTCATGAGGATCGATCTGAGGTTCATAATATCTAACTATCTTCGATTTATTTTAAATTTCCCCTGAACTCTCATCGTCATGTTCATCTTATTATGATGAGCCCGGAGATACACTAATAATTAGTCTACTTAAGGGTCCTACTCACTTTAGATAAAATAAAGTAAGGGATGCTGGATAAAATTATATAACAAACATACATGCAATAGGCTGAGAAGGTGACGTCCCAATTGAAGGAAGCTGGCTATAAATTCGATGCTATAGTGATAGGAGCTGGGCCTGCTGGGTCATCAGCCGCTTATACACTAGCTAAGAAGGGATTTAAGGTACTGGTCGTTGAGAGAGGCAGAGCACCTGGCTCCAAGAACATGTTCGGAGGAAGGGTCTACGCGGATCCCATAAGGGAGGTATTCCCCGATCTCGATAAATCCGCTCCCATACACAGATGGGTCACTAAGGAGAGGATCTCCCTCGTAAGTGGAGGCAAGATGACATCAATAGAGTTCGAGGGAGGTGAGAGGGTAAGCTTCACAACGTACCTGACAGAGCTCAGCAGCTGGATGGCTAAGAAGGTGGAGGAGGCTGGAGGTATAGTCCTCACAGAGATAACCGTGGATAATCTGGTAATGGAGAACGGAAGGGTGAGGGGCATCAAGGTGGGCAATGAGGAGGTACTTGCCGACGTGGTGATAGATGCTGAGGGGATCAACAGGCTCCTACTGGAGAGGGCAGGCCTGGTTCCCAAGCTATCTCCAAGTTATACTGGCTTGGGAGTGAAGGAGGTGATAAAGCTCTCGAAAGAGGATGTAGAGAGGAACTTCGGCCTCGGAGATGGTGAGGGAATGGCATGGCTCTTCATGGGGGATGTGACTGGAGGGCTACCTGGAGGCGCTTTCCTCTACACGAACAAGGATTCGATAAGCTTGGGAATGGTCGTCATGCTGAGTAGCGCCGTGGAGAGGGTGAAGGAGCACATATCTCGATATGTGGAGAGACTCAGGCTCCACCCCCTGCTGGAGAAATACTTCAGGAATGGCAGGATAATGGAGTACTCGGCCCATCTCGTGCCGGAATATGTCTGGCCTACGATTCCACACAGGCTCTATGGGGATGGCTTCTTGGTGGTCGGGGACGCCGCCGGCCTGCTCCTCAATCTAGGCTACAACTTTAGAGGGGTTGACTTTGCATCCTACTCCGGCTACCTGGCAGCTCAGGCCGTCGAGAAGGCCCATTCCATGGGAGATATGTCTGCCAAGAACTTGTCCATATATCAGGAGCTGTTGGAGAGGAGCTTCATCCTGAAGCAGCTCAGGAGTTTCAAAGATGCCCCTAAGATGAGGGAAAATGAGAGGCTTTACGGTCTCTATCCCTACCTAGTAAATGAGGTGGCGGATAAACTGTTTCATGCGAGGTATGAGACTCCCAAGCTAATGGATGCGTTTAAAGATGCGAAGAAAGGTAAGATCGGATGGTTTACCCTTATTAAAGATCTTTACGAGGTGAGTAGGAGTATATGAGTGTGGTAGAAGAGGAAGAAAGGAGGAAGGAAGTTAGGAAACCTATGAAGGTTGATGACATACTGAATAACGATATCTGGGATGTGGATTACGAGCCCCACATAAAACTGGATAGCGAGAAGTGCAGGGGGTGCGAGAGCAAGCCTTGCCTCTATCTATGTCCCGCTCAATGTTACACGCTCGTCGGTGATAGGGTCCTATTCAGCTACGAGGGATGCCTTGAATGCGGGACGTGCAGGGTGATATGCCCGAAAAACGCCATCACATGGGACTATCCAGTAAGCGGGAGGGGGATCCACTACAGATTCAGCTGATGATTCGAGGGTGATGATGATGCTCAACATAGTTGTTGGTATAAAGTGGGTTCCGAACACTACGTCGGTGAATATAGATCCGAGGACGGGAACCCTCATAAGGGAGGGAATACCGAGCGTCGTGAATCCTCACGACTTAGCTGCTGTTGAAATGGCTCTCAGGCTGAAGGACGAGTATGGAGGAACTGTTACCGTGATAACCATGTCCCCACCATCGGCTATAGCTGGCCTAGAGCACGTCATAGGGATGGGTGCAGATAGGGGAATACTCGTCTCAGATAGGGCCTTCGCTGGTGCTGATACCTTAGCTACCTCTTATGTCCTGGCCAAGACCATAGAGAGGCTGGATTACAACCTCATAGTATTCGGTCAGGAGACTATAGATTCATCGACGGCTCACATAGGGGCCCAAGTTGCCTCTTGGCTCGGAGTACCATACATCTACTACGTCACTGAGGCGAAATACTTGGAGGATAGGAACGTTATCAGGGTCAAGAGAGTGCTGGAGAACGCTTACGAGACATATGAACTTGAGCTTCCAGCCCTAATATCTGTGGCCATGCACTCCCTGAACCCCAGGAGGGTGAGCATATACAATAAACTGAGGGTGAAGCTCGAGAGTCCGATAGATACCTGGAGCAATAACGTCCTAGGGTTGGAGAGGGACTGCATAGGTCTTCCTGGATCTCCAACAGCTCTAGCTAAGATAGAGATGGTTCCTAAGGTTCCTAGGAAGAACGAGGTGTTCAAGGGGAAGGACGTCAAGGAGGCTGCCAGATGGCTCGTGAAGAAGCTGCTGGATGAAGGCCTAATAGAGATCTGATTTGGTGGTGATGATCATGGTATGCAGTGAATGGCCCGAGATAAAACTGGATGAGTATAAGGGGGTATGGGTCGGTGCCCTCGTGGAGGAGGGAGAGATAAACGAAGCCACCCTGCAGCTGATTGGAGCGGCAAGGGAGCTTGCTGATAAGCTGGAAACTTACGTTGGTGTGGCCTTAGTCGGATATAAGGTAAGGGATCTCGCGAAGGAACCCATCTACTACGGAGCTGATAAGGTCTTCGTCGTGGATGATGAGAGGCTGGCCACCTACTATCCCCCGACCTATGGGACGGTCATCCACAGGCTAGCGGAGAAGTACAAGCCTGAGGTCTTGCTGATACCTGCGACCCTCAAGGGAAGGGAAATGGCTCCCTACATAGCAAACACATTTAGAACCGGTATAACTGCCGATCTGACCTCCATGGACGTCGATCCAAAGACTAAGGAGGTGATCCTCATAAGGCCACCGTTCGGCGGCTATATGCTGGCTCATATAGTCACCAGAACTAGGAGACCCGTGATGGGATCCGTTAGACCCAACATATTCTCGACCCCACAGAGGGACGAGACTAGGCAGGGGGAGATAATAGAGGAGAGGGTGGAGGTTCCAGAGCCTAGGGGAATAAGGCTCATTGAGCGCGTACCTATAGAAAAGAAGGAAGAAATTCCGATAGAGAAGGCAGAAATAATAGTCTCTGGAGGGAAGGGACTTGGCTCCAAGGACGGATTCAAGCTGCTCAAGGAATTGGCTGATCTCTTAGGAGGGGTAATAGCTGGTTCGAGGAAGGCCGTCGATGCTGGATGGATAGATCACGACCATCAGGTGGGACAGACGGGTAAGGCCGTCAAGCCGAACGTGTACTTCGCCGTTGCGATAAGCGGGGCTGCCCAGCACGTGTTCGGCATAAGAGAGGCCAAGAGGGTAGTGGCCATAAACATAGATCCAGATGCCCCCATATTCGAGAGTGCTGATTACGGAATAGTTGGCGATTATAAGGAGGTAATTCCGGCGATAATAGAGGCAATAAAGGAGATGAAACAGCAGGGGAAGGCGGGGAGTTGAACTCCCTCCTGTCATCGTTTCTTAAAGGTCATATCTCCCCCATGTTTTTATTTTCTATATCATATACATAAACCAAATAAATCAGATCAGTTCAGTTAGATCATAACATTCCCACTAAGTTGGATCATAGTCCCGCCTTTTTAAGCAAGGATCTGGCATTTATTAGGACTCTCCTCAGGACTCCGGGTCTCTTCGTTGATATGGGTTTCAGTATGAGATTGAAGGGTACCCCGCCGATGAGCGTAGCTGTCAGAGCGGCAGCCAGGGTTCTGAGGGCTTCTTCCTGTTCGTAACTTTCTATAGCTCCCGGCCTAATTCTCCTCACTTTCTCCATGGCAGCCCTAGCGGACATTCCCCTCGAAAATATCAGATAGGCAGCGGCTAAGGTACCTGCCCTTCCTACGCCGGCGAAGCAATGAACCGTGATAGGTCTCCCTGAATTTATCCTAGAGCTCATCCATTTCAGGACTTCAAGCGTTAAATCTATGGGAGGCGCCTTCCTCGGCAATGTAGGGAGGAAAAAGAACTCCATATCCCTCTCCACTATCTCCCTCTCATAAGTATAGACATCACCCCAGAAAGGTACTATTTCCCTTTCCATGGCGAGACAAACAATCCCTTTAACTCCCATGCTCCTGAGAACGTCCAAATCCTCCTTCCTCGTTGGAATTCTGGATATCCCCAGCTCCATGGGTATGATCCATGTCAGTAACAGACGGGTCCCTCACATCCGAAACCATCTTTTAACTTAAGCATTTAGCTCATCCCAATTTGTTGCATGAAATCCAGTACGATATAGGAAAAATAAAGATAAGATGGAATAGATGGAACGGGACAATAGGGCTTCCAGCATCTAGGAGAGCTTTACCTTTAATAGGATTCGACTGGAGGTAGTCCCATGGGCAAGCACTTACTTCATGGTATGACCTATGAGGAGGCTGATGATTACTTCTCCAAGAGTGATTTGGTGCTCCTTCCGATCGGTTCCGTGGAACAGCACGGTCCCGCCAATCCGCTTGGAACCGATATGTTGATAGCCCAGTCATTAGCTGAGGAGGCAGCTGCCAGATCAGGAGTGATATCCCTTCCTGTAATACCATTCGGCGTGAGCTTTCACCACATGCACTTTCCTGGAACAGTAACGGTGAGCGAGCGGGCCTTGGAGGAGTATGTCCTCGATGTATTGAGATCTTTAACCAAGTGGGGAGTTAAAAAGGTGCTCATCGTGAACGGGCATGGGGGTAACCTTCCAGCCCTCCAGATAGTATCTAGGAGAGCCAGGGAGGAGCTGGGGGTAAGGGTCCACATATATCAATGGTGGACGTCTAGCTCGAAGATCTTAGAGGAGATGTTCAAACCAGATGAGAGAGGGCATGCAGCGGCTGCAGAGACCTCGCTGGACATGCACATTCATCCTGAATTCGTCAATCGAGAGAGGCTAGTGGATGAGAAGCCGAGGGGGTCCTTCGAGCGAGACGTGTTCCTCTTCACCTACACGCATGAGATGTCTGATTCCGGTGTCTTCGGAGTTCAAACCACTGCTTCACCGGAAAGAGGAGCAGAGCTCTTCACTAAACTGGTTGAGGATCTCTTGAGAGTGATCGAAGAAGTGAAGGCAGAGAAGTAGGGCATTCCATGACCGCCGAATCCATCGGAGCCATTATCAAAGTTAAAAGTTGGATGTCATTTAGCTCTTACAATCAAAAGCCCTAGAAGGAAGGTTTCATATATCCCATCCGAGATTCCTGATCAAGGTTTGAAAGGCTTCCCTGAGCTGAAATGACCTGCACAGGAAATTACAAGAACTGTTTTCTCTCTTCTTAGCGGGAGTAAATTATCAGGAGATTCATCGCTCTTAAGAGTTATTCGACGGAGTTTCTCTCTAGATGGGCATCGTTTATTATGAATTCAGTTATTTTCTCTATATCTCCCTCATAGAAGTCGAGAGTAGGCATTTTCCTTAAGAATTGAGATATATCTATTTTATAATCAACTCTAGCACCTACGTTCTCGAGTACTTTGGAGGCACACCTATTGGCGCATCCATTTATCACCAAATTCCTTTTGGCGTTTTTAGCGATACCCTCATGCAACTTTGATCCAGCTGCTATAGCTGTTACACAGCAAAGCCTCCCATAGCCCTCCTTAGTTAATCTCACTCCTACTTCATGAGCTATCTTACCTACGTTAGCTGCACCGCTACAGACCCAGATCATAGTCATTTCCCTAGCATTTGGGTGGCATAAGGGTAGTAGCTTGAATTCCTCCCCCATACATTCACCTAATATATGATAAATCGTTCATTTAAAAACTTTTACAATAAGCTATCGTTATACAGGCACACAGCTTTCTATCCAGCTGGTAATATCACTCACTTAAGCCTAGCTTCACCATAATCAACTTTTTATTCTAGTGGGAATATTCTGTATAGAATATTATGGTTGTAATAGAGAGGAGGGAGATAGGGCAGTTAAGATCCTCTAGGGGATGGCTTCTAGTCTATGGGAGAAGAAAGGTAGGTAAATCCTTCATAATCAGGAGATACTTGAACTGGGACTTGTACATCACGGTAGCTAGATCCAGAGATGCTATAATGGAGTCTGATGGTATTAGAAGGATAGAACTATCGGAAGCCTTGAATGAAGCTATTAAAGTCCTTTCCTCGGGTGGAACTGCTGTGATCGATGAGTTTCAGAGGCTTCCTGAGGGAACATGGGATCTTCTAGCCTCTTTACACCCTAAAGGCCGTTTAATTGCAGTTGGATCTAGTTTAGGCATCATTAAAAGGGTTTTTGATGAGAGAAGTCCCTTGTTAGGTCTCCTACAGCCATTCAGGATGGATCTGATAAGGTATGCCGATGCTGTAGCCTCCCTCTCAGGCAGGAATAGGGCTTTAGAGTGGGGAATCCTCCTAAGGGATCCCTGGATATCCCCCTTCATCGATTTGAATGAGGATCCCGTGGAGTGGCTCTGTGATCACTCATCACAGCTAATAATGTCTGCTCTGGGGCTGGTTGGAGAGGTATTCACGGAAGAGGAGAGATCCCTCACGGCATTATATGACTCCATAATGAGACTTCTAGCTGAGGGAAGGTGGAGGCCTGTGGAGATGGCTGGAATATTAGCATCTAGGGGCCTATTGGAGGGAGGAGCGCCTGCCGTTACTGGGATACTCGCCAAGCTATCCAGCATGGGGCTCGTAGATCGCGTCCCTCTCTGGAGGTCTGGCAGATCCAGGGTGTACTACAGGCACAGATCTCCTCTCTTATCCCTTCTCCTTTACCTTGAGCAGAAATACGGGATAAGTGATGGATTTAAGCCGCAATGCAAATCAGCGATGTCCGCTTTCGGTAAGGAAGCCGAGTATTCTATTGGGGAATTGCTAGCAGAGAGGTTAGGGGGTAAACTAGCTCAACACGTCAGTCCTAGGGGAGATATAGATGCAGTAATCCTCGATCCCAAGGGAAAGAGGGCCATAGCTGCATACGAAATCAAGCTGGGGGAGATAACTAGGTCTGAGGCTAAAAAATCATTGGAGAGAATTGCCAGTCTAGGGATCCACAGGGTTGGATTGATAAGCCTCAGGGAAAAACCTCCTGAAGTTAAGGGTGTATACGAAGTTCTAGGTCCCGAGGAGCTAATCGAAATAGCTAAGGGTATTTTTGATACCTACGGAGGGAGTAGAGGATTAAAAAGAAAGAAGTGATCCACTTGAGGATAGAGGATCTAAATATCTCGGAGAAGTGATCCATTGAAAAGAAAATAATAAATAGGCAGTGCGAACATCCGAACTTATCCAGTAAATCCCATCACTACGCTCCTAAGATAGTTTAAGAAGCCCTCGTAGAGGCCAGGAGCTACTGTGTAGTTTATATATACGGCCAATAAAAATGCAAGTATTATTAACAGAAGCATTAAGTAATCCCTTGGACAGAAAGATAACTCTTCCAACTGTGTTGGATTTTTCGTCGCTCCATATCCCCTAGCTTCTATCGATATCTGCAGTTCCATCCCTCTCCTCAAGAGATTTAGTATGAGAGGTGTGAGTATGGGTACATATGCCTTGAATGCCCTAACTACTATATTCATCCTGTCTATATCAAATGCCCTCAACTTCTGGGCATCCTTTATATCAGAGAAGGACTTGAAGATTAGCGGAGCAAATCTTAAACCAGCTAGTAAGGTAAACGAGAAGCTATATGGTAGCTTGAGCCCGTACATGAGGGCTGACATTTTCGTTATGGAAGTAGTCATAACGAAGATTATCGCAGCCAGAACTACTATCAAGATCTTCGCAGAAATGAACAATCCATACATGAGCCCCTCTAGGGTGAATACTCCTATATCCTTCCCCCAGAGTTTGAAGTGGCCTATAGCGAATATAGGCGTCACTCCTCCTCTATAGAGAAATCCCTGTATGATTATGAAGAATAAGAAGATTCCCAAGAGCACCTTTATAACGAGAGCTACTCTCCAGTATTCTATACCCCCAATTTTCCAGAGGATGAGCTCGAAGCATATCATCATTACGAGCGGGATTACGGAGTAATCGTAGGTAAACATTAGGGCTAGGAGAAGGGTCGCTATTAACAAAGCCAGCTTAACGAGGGGATGGGACCTATGCATCAGGGTATCCTTCTCAACATATTTGAAGCTCATCTTATCACCTCTATCAGGTTCAGAAATTCCTCCACGCTGATGATTTTGCTGGGAACTCCATGTTCTTCCATAGATATGGCCAGTCTCGTTATCTGTGGTGGCATTACTCCTGCCCGTCGAAGCCTATCTATCTCAGTGAAGACCATGTGAGGATCTTCATCCAATATGATCTTCCCGTCCGTCATGACTGCTACCCGGTTGGCATACCTCGCGATAAGGTCCATATCGTGCGTGATCATTATTATCGTCTTCCCTTTACTGTGGAGATCCTTCGCTAGATCCGCTAGTAAGTATCTACCCTTATAATCCTGAGCGGTAGTTGGTTCATCTAGGATAACCACTTCGGGATCCAAGGCTAGGGTAGCTGCAGCAGCAAGAAGCCTTCTCTCACCAAAGCTGAGCTTGAATGGGAAGAAATCGGCCTTCTCCTTCAAACCGACCATATCAAGTATTTCAAGGGCACGCCTCCTAGCCTCTTCACCTTTGATCCCGATATTTCTGAGGCCAAACAGTACCTCTTCTAGGGCTGAAATCGTGAAGAGTTGATAATCAGGGTTCTGGAGGATCAATCCAATCCTCCTAGCTAATTCCCCAACGGTAAACTTCGAAACATTCTCCCCTCTAAATAGTATCTCACCTCTTTGAGGTCTCACGAGCCCTATTATAGCTTTAACTAGAGTTGACTTCCCAGATCCATTCATCCCAATAATTCCTAAGAAATCACCTTCGTAGACCGTTAAGTTCACGCTATCTAGGGCTTTCACCCTACCAGGATACTCATAGTACACGTCCCTTACCTCTATGATCACATCTCCCTTTTCCCTAGGCCTTACTTCCATTTCACCTGATATCTTTATTTTTTCATCATTTGATAATTTAATTAAAATATTTTTAGCTTCATACTCATTTATAGGTATTTTTTCTATGTAATGAACGCCCTTTTCCTCCCTCAACTTATACATCAATATCGCCACATCAGGGGCCTTAACTCCCGAGTACTCCATCAGCCCTACATTGGAGAATATCTCCTCTGGAGTACCTTGAGCCTGTATGCTTCCATCCTTGAGCACTATTATCCTATCCGCTATTTCCGATATCTCCTCGGTTTGATGGGTCGTTATAATCATGGTGGTCCCCCTCTTCTTGAGCTCTCTTAGAGTAGCCATCACCTCCCTAACGCCAACAGGATCTAGCTGCGAAGTTGGTTCATCTAGGACAAGAACATCTGATTTCATTGCTAAGGCAGATGCCAACACTAATCTCTGCTTTTGCCCCCCTGATAATTCATCTGGGGACCTATCCTCTAAACCGCTTAGACCAGTAACCTCCAAGGCCCACTTAACGGTCTTTTTAATCTCTTCTTTACTTAGGCCGAGATTACTTGGACCAAATGCCACCTCCATGAAAACCGTCGGCGAGAATATCTGGGAATCGGGATCCTGTAGCACTATCGAAACCTTCTTGGATAGCTCCCTCATGGGAAAGTTCTTGGGCTCGAGGCCAGCAACGGATACCCTTCCCTTTATTACTCCACCGTATATATGAGGTATAACTCCTGAGAGGAGATAACAGAGCGTAGTCTTACCAGCTCCATTCTCGCCTACGACGCTGACCACTTCACCCTTTTTAACAAAAAAAGAGATGTTTTTGAGTGCGACTGTTCCATCTGGATATGTGAAGGTGACATTTTCGAGCTCGACGATGCTTTCTGGCATGTAACAGCTCTTCCCCCTACCATATGGCCCCAGCTACCTTAGGCAATCCACTCTTCCTGAGTCCCTCTAATATTGGAATAGCTATTATCGTTATTATTAGGCAGAGTACAGGTATCCAGATCAGGTAGACGCTAACAGTAGCTATGGTAAGAGTTACAGGATACTTGTAAATGTACCAATATGGATACTCCCAAGGCATCCACCAGAGGAACATCCCTATTATTACGGTGAAGTAAAGCGCTATGAATCTCTTTGTGCCAGTACCCTCCCTAATTAGCCTTGGGAGCGTCCTAAAACCAATCGGAGTAAGTAGGATCGCAAGCCATGGGAGCCAAGTGGGCAGGAAGAGCATGAAGTAAAGAGGCTGAGGGGCTGTATCGAAGCCTCCTGCTGGGCCGGGAATATAATAAGGAACTAAATTTATTGTTATTATCTGGCTGATGTAGAGAAGTATCGTCACGATATAGTACTTCATATTATTTGCGTTCATGACCAATCCGACAGCTATAGCGGGCATTGTTCCAGTAAGGATAACGTCGACTATACCTAGTGGAAATGCCGCAGGTGAGAGTACCCATCCTATAAGACCTCCTATGAAGGCACTAAGTACTCCGCCGGGGAAACCAAGTATGAAGGGAGCTATTGCAGCTAGAGGAAGGGAGAGGGGCCAATATCCTCCTCCACCTACATAGGGAAAGACGGGTACTATGCTAGTGGCACCGAGCAAGGCGGAATAGAGAGCTATCCAAGAGACAGGTGCTCTCCTCCTAATCAAAGAGGCTTCTTCTCCCATGATCATACACCCCCACTCTTCTTACCTAGGATCGCTAGGATAATACCAACGATCAATAGCCCGATTATCGTATAATTGAATACATTAGGGGGTATTTGCTTCTTAGGAGGGAGGACGTAAAGGTTATATATCTGTCCAAAGACGGCCACTATGCCCACTATAATCAACAGTATTCCCACGTAATATAACAAGATTTTTGGTACCTTGGTACTCATATAAGGCACCTGACGATAGTCCATACGTCTTGCTTATTAATTTATTGGCTAAGATTCCTTTCTACATGGCGCGTTTTTGTGTAATAACTTTAGCCAGATAATTTTAGCAGAAACTGGCTTATAAGATAAAAATATGCAATCTATCTGGACGGGAGCATGCCGCGGAACCGGCTTAAGCAATGGATTATACGAGAGTAGACTAAAAACATGAAAAGCACGATAATTCACCTTTTAGCTTAAATCCATTCCCTTCGGATCGGAGCTCTGAACAAAACCTTATATTAAAGAAAAACGGTAAGTAAGAAAGGAATGCCAATGAGCTTACTTGATGCAATAGAATCCGTTTTAAGAGCTGAAGATAAGGATCTTCTGAGAGGATTGGAGGAGGTAAGGAGACCTCCCATAAGGAGGGTTTCTTATTCCGATGTCCTTCACGGAGATGGTCTTCCTCCTCAGCCCAAACTTGAGTTCATTGAGCCCACAGATCTCAAGGTGGGAAAGGAGCTCTTCTTAGGCTTAGATCTTCTGAACTCCATGGAGGAGTTAAAGGGACTCGAAGATGCTAGAGCAAGAGCCGAATCTCTAGCCGAGCTTATGAGGGTAAGAGAGGAGCTCTATCCAGAGGATCATCCTAAGACCCATGTAGCCTTAGCTCTGCCAGAAAGGGAACATCTAGAGACTATAAAGGGGAAATGGACCCACTATGTTTGGAAGAGCATAGCTTACGATGGAAGCGAGGCACCTAGTTTCGAAGGATGGGTTCATGACGTCAGTTCCATCGCAGATGCCTTGAGAAGCGAAGGGATTAGAGTAAAAATCTATGGAGGAAGATCTGTTGAGATCCTAGAGGAGATGGGGTATGACGTAGTGAGCATCGAGTTCAGCGATGTGCTGGTGAAGCTAGGCTATCCCAGGGATCCCAGCGTTGCTTGGTCAAATTCACCGATCATAATGAACATGACCCTAGATCAAAGGAGGGGAGAGGAAGTAACGGCTTCACAGTTCTTCAGGAGAGTGGGCCTATATCCCGCTTTCAGGCCGAGATGGTGGTTCGATGGCAGGCATCTAGTCAGGGCAAAAGCAGAGGGAGGAAACTTCATATTAGTTAAGGCCGGAGATAGGTTCGCTTTATTCACTGGAGTTGGTATCAGGGGAAGTAATAGAGCTACCTTAGAGCTAATCAGGGAATTTCTCTCCATAAAGGGATATGACATCGAGATATATGGGGTTCCCCTCCCCGGTTACATAAGGAACTGGAGGACGGGGGCAGTGCATTTAGATGTAGTTATGATGCACGCAGGTCCATCTCTAATACTCAGCCCAGGGAGGATGGGTTTCTATTCACTAGTCAAGCTGGATGATTGCATAGATATAGTTGAAGCTGGGATTATATTCAAGGAGCTTGGGATAGAAGTCGATGAGATGCCCGTGAAGGGTAGTGATATAACGCTTGTAAATGCTCTGAACATAGGTAATGGGAAGCTCATAGTCGATTCCTTTAATGCTGAAGCGAGTAAATACTTGGAGGAGGAATGGGGATTGGATGTTATAGGAGTATCAATTCCTCAAATAGAGGCTGGAGGCGGCGGTGTGAGGTGCGCAACTAGGGAGTACTATCCAAGAGATTGAAAAATCGAGATCCTCTCAAATGGTTGCATTCCAACTATCTCAATTTATTATAATTGCGTGAGGAAATATCCCTCCAGTTTTGATTCTATGGACTAAGATCCCATCGAGACTCTTCAATTCGGTCAGCCTGTCCCTGACTATTGAACTGCAAACTCGTGGGGGGAAGGTAAAAAAAATACCCTGAGAAGATAGCCTTTATACTCGATCACTACGCCCCTCCGACCACGATAAGGGCAGCTAGTAACTACATACGTCTTATACCGAGGCAGTGGGTATTGCCAAGAAGTATTCTTCCCCTTCATGCTCGAATTCCAGTAATACTATCTGAATAGCTGAAGGAATACAAGATTAGGAGGGCATTAGAACTCTACAGGGAGGGGAGGATATCCCTGTGGAGGGCGGCGGAGATAGCTGGCATATCTTACAGGGAGGCGCTAGGAGAGCTGAAGAAAAGAAACATACCCTTTCAGTACGATCTAGAGGATCTAGAGTCCGATGTAAGATGGGCTACTAAATGACAGCTGTTAGCAACGCAGGCCCCCTCATTCATCTAGCTAAGATAGGCCGATTGGAACTGATAAAGAGTATTTTTGGAGATGTGGTTGTTCCGAAGACAGTATGGACTGAAGTGGTCAAAAAGGGCAAGGAGAAAGGAGAGCCTAATGCCTTCCTTGTCGACGAGGCTAGATACATTAAAGTCGTTGAAGATCCCACTGGAGCTGATGAGATTGCCAAGATGTCTGGTATACATGAGGGAGAGGCCTGCGCAATACTCTTAGCCAAGTCGATGGGAGTTCCAGTTCTTCTAGATGATCCCGGAGCCAGAAGGTTTGCCCAAGGACTTGGATTGACGGTAATAGGATCGGTAGGGAGTCTCATCAGAGCTGTCAGGCTGCGAATTATCACAGTTGATGATGGGTTGAGGTACATAGGCGAATTAGCGAATGTGATGTGGTTGAGCGTTGGTGTCTACGAGAGGGCTCGGAGAGTCGTTGAGGAGATGAGGCACCCTGCAACTTAAAGGAACTTCTAACAGACTAGCAGTTGAAATCGGGAACTTTCACGTACCTGCTCGGTATACCGATTGGTCTATACTAGGCTCTGATGTTAGGCCCTAAAGGGCTCTTTTAGCTGAGTAAACGACTTTCATACTCCTCTACGAGGTTTAAGGATATGAGCACTCCACTCTGGGAAGAGCATTTCAGCTAAGGAAGTAAATAGTGTGGCAGCAGCGGCTAGGTAGAGAACTGGCGATAGTACCGACTCAAGTCCTCTGTCAAGTACTAAGAGACTATCCGAGGACCTAACAGCCCATGTAAATGGTATTATCTCAGTAATAGCTCTAAGATTTCTTGGTAGGAAATCAAGCGGGAAGTAAAGACCGGAAATGAACTGGATTAATATCCCTACAGTCACTACGGCTTCATTGGCTGTCTTAGGATCTGGAGATATCTCTGTCATGAGGAGGCCCAAGCTCATGCTAGCTAAATCTCCAGTGACCAAAAGCGGTATGAGAAAGGGTGTCTAATTAACCTCAGGTCTTAACCAAAGCATTGCAATGCCAACTAGCGCCACCTGTGAGTTTCCCAATCCTCTTCCTAAGTAAGTCGCATCTAATATGTTAGAGGGATCCTCAATCCTCTCCTTGAAGGTATCTAAGAAGCTGATTTATTTCATCTACCATAATTACCATGGGCTCTTCATATCCGCGTCGCGCGCTCATTGTAGATATTGTAAAACGTTGGCCTCAGGGTACTCTAAAAAGAGTATCGTCTCCTGGCATTCCATACCATCCGCAAAATATTTCAAGGTGTACTGATGCTAAGGGTTGGCGGGTACCGGGGGAGCTGGGGAGAACCCGGCTGAGAGGGCGGCTAGCCTGCCGCCGACCCCACGAACCTGATCCGGGTAATGCCGGCGTAGGGAGCGTGCCCGCAGCTCCTTATGCTGGCCAGCCCCTCCAGTGCCCGCTGGAGGGATATAATGTCAGGGTTAAGGGAAAGTATTAGAAGTCCCCCGGAGTGGGGCATAGAGCCCGTACCCAATAGCGCCAAGATCCTAAGGGGCATAGATCTGTTCGTCCTCTGGTCGAGCTTAGGTGTCGGCATTCTTGTTCTGCAGGCCGGAGCCTTCATGGTTCCAGCTCTAACAATGGATCAGGTAATCCTAGTATCACTTGTAGGATCTATCGCAGGTAGCGCGCTCCTAGCAGCTGCAGGGGTAATCGGAGCGAGACACGGGGTCCCTACCATGGTCTCCCTTAGACCTATCTTCGGTTTCGCAGGATCTTACATTGCAACGATCCTGAATGTGATACAGTTGGTGGGATGGACGGCTTTTGAGCTTAAAGTCATGGCAGATGCATCATCCCTCATTCTGGGTGGCGGCTATGAGCTGCCTTTCCTTGCCCTGTTCACTATTATAGTCACACTCTTAGCCATAGGAGGGCCCCTTACTGTGGTGAGGCAATGGCTTGAGAAGTTTGCCATATGGCTCGTTTACGCATCGACAGCTTGGATAACCTACATGGTCATCATAACCCCTAAATGGGCAACTTTTGGAGGGAAAGGGGGTCTCCCTTGGACCCTTGCTCTCGATCTAGTGATAGCTATGCCAATCTCTTGGATGCCACTAGTTAACGACTATAACAGATTCAGTTCGGAGGTCAGGTCCGGCACCCTCTCAACACTACTGGGATATACGTTAGCTAACACATGGTTTTACTCTCTGGGAGCGGCTTTAGGTCTGATGTCCGGTCAGGAATTTGTTGCTGCTTCCATACTCTCACTTTACTTCGGCTGGATAGCCCTTCTTTTCATATTAGTAGATGAGACGGACAACGCCTTCGCGGATGTCTATTCCTGCGCTCTTTCCATTCAGAATGCATTCCCTAAGACGAGGCAGTGGAAGCTGATAGTCCTAATATCCATCCTATCATCTGTGCTAGCTTACTTCCTGCCCCTGTCCCAGTATGAGTGGTTTCTATTGCTCATAGGAGCTAGCTTCGTTCCTCTCTTCGGAACAATGCTTTCCGAGTACTTCTTGGTGAGGAAGGGGAGGATAGAGGTGAGGGAGTTCTACGAGGAAGCTCCGAGGATAGTACCTAGATCCATCGTCTCTTGGGTAGCTGGGCTCACCATTTATTTCGCTATAGCCACATACTCCCCTGACGTGGGGGCTAGTTTACCGTCCTTCCTAGTATCTGCCCTTCTTCAATACATGTTGGGGAGGTGGAGGGGATGGTCTGGCTAGATATATTCTCTAAAATTCCTGTAGCCATGACAATTGCGGGTAGCGATTCGGGTGGGGGAGCCGGGATACAGGCCGACCTAAAGACTTTTATGGCTCTAGGAGTCTATGGAACTGTAGCTCTAACCTCGATAACAGCTCAGAACACTAAGGCAGTCACAGCCATCCAAGATGTCAGTATAGATGTCGTGAAAGCGCAGATAGATGCAGTGGTGGAGGACATTGGTGTTGACGCGGCAAAGACCGGGATGCTTCATACTACCGAGATAATAGAGGCTGTGGCTGAGAAGGTGAGAGAGCACCAGATACCCCTAGTCGTGGATCCCGTCATGATAGCAAAGAGCGGCGCTCCTCTCCTGAGACCTGATGCCAAGGATACGCTGATTAAGGTCCTCCTGCCCATGGCTAAGATAATTACACCGAATGCGCGGGAGGCAGAGGTTCTTGCAGGTATTAAGATAGAGAACTTGGAAGATGCAAGGAAAGCAGCGAGGCTCATAGCTGATATGGGTCCCACAGCCGTTATAGTTAAAGGAGGGCATCTAAAGGGGGCCGAATCCGTAGATGTGCTGTACCACGACGGGAAGTACCTAGAGTTATCAGCACCGAGAATACAATCGAGACATACCCATGGCACGGGATGCTCGTTCTCGGCAGCTATAGCTGCCGAGCTGGCCAAGGGCTCCTCCGTAGAGAAAGCATTTAAAGTGGCCAAGGAACTAGTTACATACGCTATAAGGTTTGGCATCCCAGTGGGGTCAGGACACGGCCCTTTGAACCCTATGGCGAGGCTTTACAATGACTCTGAGAGATACTATACATGGAAGAGGGTCAAGGAGGCAGTTGAGCTACTCGAATCGCTAAATAATGCTGAGAAAATCGTGCCTGAAGTCGGAATTAATGTGGCGATGTCGTTACCATATGCTATAGATCTTATGGATGTTGTTGCTGTGCCTGGGAGGCTTAGAAGGGTTGGAAATAGGATGAAAGCGTCATCTCCACCAGAATTCGGGGCCAGCTCACACCTAGCCAGATACATACTTACAGCTAGGAGATACGACGCGAGGGTGAGAGCCGCCTTGAACATAGCCTTCAACGAGAATTTCCTCGTGGAACTAGAGAAGATAGGACTTATGATCTCTCACTATGACAGGAGGGAGGAGCCACTGGAGATCAAGGAGCGCGAAGGGGCATCAGTACCTTGGGGAGTTGAACAGGCTGTAAGGAGGGCGGGAAGGGTTCCTGATGTCATCTACCACAAGGGAGACTGGGGAAAAGAGCCTATGATAGTCTTGCTGGGGAAAGACGCTGTTGAGCTCGCGAAAATAGTGAAGAAGCTTACAGAGGTGATCAAATGACAGCTACCAAGAAGGTAGCCATAGCCGGGCTCCTCTCAGCTCTGGGTGTAGTACTATCTCCCTACCTCTGGTTCCCTTTTTTAGCATCAAAGGCATATCCGGCGCAGCACATGATAAATGCGATAGCTGGTGTCCTGCTCGGACCTTGGTGGGCTTCCCTCATAGCCATAATAGTGGGAACGATCAGGGTAAGCCTGGGAGTCGGGACCATATATGCATACCCCGGTGGGATACCCGGAGCTATCGTCGTCGGGAGTGTGGCTTGGCTCCTAAAAAGGCTTAACTGGGAGAATATCGAAATTGCCGCCCTGTTCGAGCCTCTAGGTACCGTCCTGATAGGAGGAACTATCTCCGTTTACGTATTCGCTCCAATGCTCGGTCATAAGGAGATGATGTGGGCTCTCATACCGATATGGGGAAGCTGGGCCATTAGCTCGGTGCCAGGATGCATAATAGGGTATTTTGTCCTTCTAGGGTTGAGGAAAGTTGGGATCACCTGGAAGACCCTCAGCTAGTAGGTTTCTCGGGAAGAGGACCCTAATAGTTGGAGATGTGGGATCAGGAAAGACCAGATACACGGCTGAGATACTCAGTTACCTCCTCCTCTCCCGGGAAGGAGTGACTGTAATAGATATGGGACCTGAGAGGAGAGGCATAGGACTTCCCCTCACTCGCTATGTGGATATACCGAATTGGGTGAGATACTTAAGGCCCAAATCCCTGAGAGCTCCTCGCTTAGAGGGTAAGAATGCTGACGAGGTCCTGAGGCTAGCTAAGCATAACTTAGAAGTAATAAGACCCTTCCTCTTGATATATCAAGAGGAACCTACCTCAATACTTGTTATGAACGATCTCTCTATTTATCTGCAAGCAGGCCCCTTAGAGGACATACTAAATTGTATAAGGGAGAGTAGTACCTTCTTGGGAAACGCATATTACGGATCGAATCTAGCAGAAGACAAGGGAAGTGGGATAAGTTATAGGGAGAGGGTTCTAGTGGAAGAACTTATGAGAGGAATGGACTACGTGATACTTCTAGTGAGATATCTAGAGGATGGTCCACCTCAGTAATCATTGGGGATAAAGGATCTTTAAGTTCGTTAGGGTAATCACTCTAGTTATTCCTAAAGGCAAAGCTATTGGAGAAAAGGCTGGACTATTCCCTAACCATGGGGGTGAGCTTAGAGCCACTCTGATAACTTCGCAGCTCTATCGAGGAAGTCTGGGAGGCCTGAACTCCTGTAGAACCCGCTATCACATAGATCTCAGTTAAAACTGGATGAGGAGAATGAGGGGATAATACAACCTTCCCACGAATGCGTATCCCATTGGTCAGCTGTAGTACGATCCTAAAAATGCTCGTATGTTGGTGTAAATATCTTTGACACAGTGATCCATGCGCATATACCAATACTTAAAGATTTTTTATTTCAATCTCTATGGAACTACTGCGACTGCGTGAGAGCGGTATGGGAAGCATCTAGGGTTCCATGTCCGGTGATTGGCGATCTCATGGGTGTAATCCAATTAGCGAGACCCCATCTTTTGACCTGAAGCCGATTGATGCGAGGTATATCGTTAAATAGGGGTAACAGATCTGTTACCTTGACTGGACGATGAATCTCTACGAGATCAAGGAGAAGCTCATCTCCTCCGGGAGGGCAGTCTTCAATATGGCTCAGCTATCTAACCTACTGGGGATACCCCGAGCTCACGCCAAGGTGTACGCGAGCAGGATGATAGCAAGGGGATGGGCTTGGAGGCCCATGAGGGGTGTAATCTCCCTCACCGATGATGAATTCATCATAGCCACCCAGATGATCGAGCCGTCCTATATCTCAATGCATGCTGCCCTCTACTTGCTTGAACTGGTCGATCAGGTCCCATCTCATATCGAATGCGTCACCACAAGGTACAGCATCAGGGTTCTCGGCATAAGGTACAGGAAGGTGAGGCCGGACCTCTTCTTTGGATACGAGAGGGTGGAGAGGGCTGGAAGCTACATATTCATCGCCCTGCCTGAGAAGGCACTCCTCGACATGGTGTACTTTGGGTACGCTCCCTCCGAACAGGTCCTCTCCAAAATCGATCCATCTGTTTTGGAGAAGATGGCGAGGAATTACTCAAGACTGAGGAATTACAGGGCTAGGAGAGTTGTAGGGTGGGTGAGGAAGGTTGCTCAGCAGAGAGGATATCTTGAGACTAGCGAAGGTTAGGAGACTGAAGCCTTGGCAGGAGGAGAAGAGATACGTCCAAGCGCTTGTGCTCTATGCCCTGAGTGAGTGGCCCATCGTCATGAAGGGAGGTACCTATCTCTGGTTCTTTCATGGGCTGAACAGATTCTCGGACGATCTAGACTTCTCCCAGGTGGGGAGCATCGAGGAGGGGCTGGGTGATGTGAGCCTCTCACTAGAACTTTTCGGTTTGAGAAACCGTATCAGGATATTAAAGGACGATAAATTCACCCTCACATTCAGGCTAGATGTCTGGGGACCTCTATCTACCTCTGAGAAGGACCTCTGCCGGGTTCGCGTAGATATAAGCAGGAGGGAGGATGTCCTGTTGAAGCCCATACCGGTGAAACTAGACGAACCTCACTACGGAATCCCCATAGCTTTTCTCAGGGGAATGGACCTGAAGGAAGCTCTGGCCGAGAAGATAAGGGCAGTTGTAGTGAGAGGCGCGGCGAGAGACCTCTATGACTCATGGTTCCTACTTAGGAGGGGAGTTAATCCTGATCGAGATCTGTTAGCGAAGAAACTAGAATTTTACGGGATAAGGGACCTATCGAGACTATGTAGTAGGCTCAGGGCGATCGAGCGTTCATGGAAGTCTGACCTCGTACCTGTGATCTTCGGCCACCTTCCGGAATTCTCTGATGTTTATCAAGAGCTAGCTTCAGCTCTGAACTGCTGATGCCATGCTATGGAGGAGAGAATGTAATCTCGGATAAATCCTACACCCTTCCTGATCGCATATCAGGAGGTGAACAGCAGAAATGTGCTTTAGCTAGAGCTCTATCATCTTCTCCCTCGCTGATACTTGCTGATGAACCGACGGGTAACCTAGACTCCGGATCTAAGAAAGAGGTGATGGGTTTACTGCGGGAGGCGGACGAAGATTGTGCCACGGTGATAGTGGTTACTCACGATCCCGAGGTCGCCTCCTATTCTAGAAGGATAATTAGGTTGAGGGATGGCTCCATAATAGGAGATGAGGGGTAAGGTAGATCATTTCCCTCTGAAGAGTCCGGATTGAGGCCACTCCTCATGACATGTCCTAGCTTAGGGATCCTCTGGCTCACTCGGAATCCTCCAGCTCTACCTCGATCCTTGCTCTCTCGAGCTCCTCCTCTACCCTACCTCACCCCCTGATTCACGTGTCATAATCAAATAAATCAAGAAGCATCTCCAGAATCCTATGCTGATGCTGAGGTATATCCAGGAACAGTCCCTTTACTCTGCTCTCTTCATCAGTTCATCGGGAACCTAATCATCGACATTATTGGATCGTCTCGATAAGAGCTAACTTCGCATGCAGAACTGGATATTCAGTAAATTACTGCGATTATCCTGGGGATATGAGATACGTTATCAGCCCTAGGGCTGCCGTTATCATACCAAGGAGTATGTGAATTAATCTGATATAATGGGAATATCTTCTAACTTCTCTAGGCAGAGTTAGAAGCAAGAGGCCTGTTATCAATGTCGCAGCACCATACCACATGGATACATTAGCGAAAATGTGATGATCCAGCATTACCTCCCGAAATAGCTCTATAAGCCAATCTATCATGCTACCACTTCCTCCCTACCGGGAACAAGTATATGGGATGTTCAGAGCATCCAACTATTGATCGAACCCAGTCATCGTGAAAAGCTCCTATAGCAACTGTTCCAAGGTTAAGGGCAGTTGCCTGCAGATATATGTTCTGTCCCACATGCCCGGCCTCTAAATAGACATACCTTATCCCCCTTTCCCCATAGACAGAGGTCGTTCTCTCGAAATTGGCCGCTATTATGATGCATACTGCTGCTTTGTGTACCCAAGGCTGGTCAAGGGCTGCCTTCATCAACTCTCCAGAGAAGTCTCCTTTCTTGATCAGCTCGATGGCGTGGTCAAATGGGTCATAATGGTATATGCCTGCTTGCAGATTTGAAACACCTCCTTCCTTCACAGATATGTAGAGTTCGAGGGGATACGTAGCTCCTGCACTGGGGGCAGATCTAAATCCATACTTTCGGAATGTTACTCCCTGCGCTGCCCATAGTAGCTGAGATATCTCCCTAAGGGAAAGGGGCTCTTGCCTATAGTCTCTTATAGATCTTCTCCTATAAATAGCCTCTTCAACGCTCATATTCCCCTTAAGCGATGGTTTAGGCAGCGAGACTACTTCCCCTAATGCCTTTCCTTGCTTTGCCTTAAACAGGATCTTCACAGCCCCTGTCTGAAATAGAATCCATATAGTGAAGACTATTATAGCTATAGTTATTAACGCAGACCTTGACTTGCTAGGGTACCTCATCCATGCGCTAGCCCTGCGATAAGGGAAAAATTTATCCCGAGAATGAA
>JAOZGJ010000011.1 GCA_027491785.1 Thermoproteota archaeon
TGGCAGCGGATAAGATATGCATGGGACCTGGTTCATCGATAGGTGCATCAGAACCTAGGCCCAGGGATGAAAAAGTTGTTAATGCATTATCTAGCTGGATGAGAAGTTTAGCTGAGGTATCAGGTAAGAACTCAACGGCTGCAGAGCTGTTCGTCAAGAAGAATTTGGCTTTAACTGCCGAAGAGGCTGTTAGGTATGGGATTGCTGACTGCATCGCCAAAGATTCAAGAGAGGCATTAGAAAAGCTAAACTGGCCTACTAATGTTCAGAATTTCTATCCAGACACGAGAATTTCACTTTTACTCCTGATAACGGATCCCCTCAATGCGTGGGTGATATTCATAATAGGGGTTATACTGCTCCTCTTGGGCCTTACCCATCCCACATACATCATAGAAGCCACGGGAGCGATATTCGTTATATTGGGCCTATACGCCTTCGGGATGATAGGAGCTAGCTTGGCCTCCATCATATTCATGGTTCTCGGAGCTGCTACCATATTCCTAGAGTTGAAGACAGGTCACGGGATCTTAGCGCTAACTGGAGCGATAATATCTGCCTTTGGTTTATTCCTGCTTTATCAATCAGGCCCTCTGATTTCACTGACAGTCAACGCCGAGGCTGCGATGGTATCTCTCGTTGTCATCGCTGGTCTTGTTGGATTTTATTTATATAAGATAAGGGAAGTCCTATCTAAGAGAATAAGCCCGCTAAGCCCCGAGGCCTTGATAGGTAAGGAGGGTATCGTGAAGGTACCGTTAGGGCCTGGGAGGGAGGGGGTGGTGCTTGTTGGTTCTGAACTCTGGACTGCCTATTCAGACGAGCCACTCAAGGAGGGAGATCGTGTTAAGGTAGTCGAGGTAAGGGGTTTTAAGGTGAAGGTGGTGAGGGCAGCATGATGCAGATATTCGTCTCGGTCTCAGATATTCTGCTGGGCATCATAGTACTGATCATAATCGCCTTTCTAGCCTCAGCCATCAAGATAGTACCTGAATTCAAGAGACTCGTCATACTGAGATTAGGGAGGTTCATGGGAGTAAAGGGACCTGGAATAATCTTCAGGATACCGATAATAGACCAGATCCTCTGGGTGGATCTCAGGGAGAGTTATTTCGATGTACCTCATCAGACTTGCATAACCAAGGACAACGCACCGACCGATATAGATTTCATAGTTTATTATAAGGTCGTGGATCCGATGGCGAGCATACTTAACGTTTCCGATTTCAAAGGAGCTGCTTTAGGTATAGCAACTACTACATTAAGGGCCGTAATAGGGGAAATGATGCTAGATGAGGTTCTTGCAAAGAGGGACGAGATAAACCAAGTGCTGAGGACTAAGCTAGATGAAGTGACTGAGAGATGGGGCGTCAAAGTAACTAACGTGGAGATAAGGGAAATATTGCCACCCAAATCGGTGCAAGAGGCCATGATAAAGCAGATGTCAGCTGAACGTACTAGAAGGGCCATGGTAACGGAGGCTGAAGGAAAGAAGGAGGCTGCGATAAAAGTAGCCGAGGGAGAGAAGCAGGCTGCTATATTGAAGGCTGAAGGTGAGAGGAAGGCTGCTATATTGAAGGCTGAAGGTTATGCCACTGCCCTAAAGACGATAAATGAGGTGGCGCAAAAATTGGATGAGAAGACCATGAAGCTGCAGTATCTGGATGGCCTTAAGGTCATAGGATCATCGGAAGCGACTAAGTTCCTCATACCCATGGAGCTAATGGAGATGGTGAAGAACTGGCTCTCTAAGGAGGGAAAAGGAAGCGAATACTAGGCTAGGCCAAGCCCCTGACCTATCTACCCTACTTTATTCTTAGCGGACTCTAGAGCAGTAAGTAGTGGGTAAGGGCATGATCCCATGGAATAAGCTGACGCTCATACTAGTATGGAGAGGCACTATGGAATGGAAAAACCAGTAGTTAGGAATTAGGATCATCGTGCATCCCAACACGCTTGTGCTACTAAAGGTTAAGTTAAGTAAGTAAGTGTACACGTACAAGAGATGTTACTCTTCTAGCTCATTCAAGAGCCTCTCGAACTTAGGATTAAGAGGGGGTTCGCTCTCAACGACATCCCAGATCTCTATCTCTAGATCTCCACCATGGTACTCGTGAATCAGCTATCTCTCATACTGATAGGTATCTCCATGGAATTTCCGAGTATTTACCTCAGATCTCCCTCTGAATTTTCTTTACTGCCTCTCTCATAACTTCCAATCTTCTGATGACGGCATTTATAGTTTTCTCGTCCCTAGTGAATTCTTCGAATTCCATATCTGTGCGAACTCCTGAATCTTCTCGGTGGATGAGAGCTTATCTTATATGTAGTCCTTGTAAGTTCTTTTCGCAGTATGATGACTCCTCTAAGGATATGCTTTCTTATATTGGGCTTGAGTGCCTTCCTTGATGCGAGACTCATCCTATTACCTATTAGGTTGCTTAAATGCCCCTCCAATTTGACGCATTTGAGCGATCCTATTGGTCTCTCGAAATCGATGGTATGTCAACATCACTACCCTCCTCAGAACATGGATCTCCAAGAGGCGACCGCTGAATAGCAACTTGCTGAGATTAGACGGGTAATTACCCGTGTTAAAGTTATCTGAGGTTTGATAGGAGTTCTCAGTTCGAAGTTCTCAGTGATTAGATCTGGAGGCAGTCATCGCCGATAAATTTCAGGTAGAACCTCCACCTTCTTCTAGTCAACAGATGAAACTCAAACGGTGTGTCAAAGAACTTCTCAAGGAGTAGATCGTACACCCTCATTTTCTTCTCCCTGCTTTCAAACTCATCCGAAACGATCGCGATGTCTATATCACTGAGACCAGGAGAGAAATCTCCTCTCACTATGGAACCAAAGATGTACACCTCGAAGTTCTTGAGTTGTCCTCTAAGACTCTCCTTCACTTCCTTCGCATATTTCATGAAATCTGAGAAGTACTTTGATCTCTCCATAGGATCTCTTTCACCTCTTTTAACGCCTCAAAAGCCTCCTCAACCTCCTCCTTGAAGAACTCCTCGAAATAATAACGGGATGTGATGTAAGCCCTCTCTAGGTTTCTCAAAACTGTTTTATATTTGATTAGAAAATCCCTCACTCCTTCGATCTCCATTATCTCACTAAGAAGTTTTCTGAGGCTATGAGTTCTCTCGAAGTAACCTTTTAGGTCCAGCAGCTTAGCTTTGATCAGAAGCTGCATTGACTGCTCTATATGAAGCATTGCCAGATCATAATCTCCATTTTTAAAGTTGAATTCGGCGTTCTTCCTGAATTTTTCTGCCCTTTCAATGTAAAGCTGGACCTCCTCCTTCATTGAACGAATGTCGAAAGCGTAAGATAAAAATTTTCCTACTTAACACGCTGTGCCCTGTATTTCAACGACGAAAACTGTCTTTAGTGCCCTTTCAATAGTTGATTCTCATCCCATCAGTACGATCAGGATAAGGTCTAGAGGAGCATCATTCTCCCCTAACTGAATCTGCTGATAGAAGGTCTATCAGGCAGACTCAGCACTATGGAACAGCGATTCTCGATGTCTGCCGATTTTCAGGTGATTCCTCGTGCTCATTTTAGCTATTAAATGTAGAACTTCTTCCTAGCATCCGCCTTAAGGAGAAATGTATTAAGACGACTGATCCTCCGATGCGACAACTATAAGTTTGAGGTTACCCAATCAATAAAGGGATATCTCAGTGTTCTATGAGAGATTTGCCAAGAAGTACTTTGAGGAAGCTGAAAAGGACCTTCGAAGGGCTTTTAAATCACTAAAGGAAGGAGATTTCCCTGAATCGGTTTTCCACTCGCAACAGTGCGTTGAAAAAGCCGTGAAGGCCATGATAGAGGCGAGAAGGAAGTACGTCTACAATCATGGACCCATACTTGGAACCGTATTCTCCGATGCTTTCTCCGATGATTGGAGGGAGGAATTCGATGTTATACTAGATACGATGGGGTGGTTCACTGAGTACTACACTAGAAGCAGATATCCCTTTCTCCTGAGGGGAGAAATAGTTTCACCTGATGAATTTATCGACAAGGAGATTGCTGATGAAGCGCTGAAGAAGGCTAAGGAGGTAATGGACATTGCAAGGAGGTATCTTCAGGAGAAGGGAATTGTATGAGGAGCTAAAGCAGTTTGTGCTGAAAGCCTTGGGAGAGAGAGTACTCGCGATAATATTGTTCGGGAGCTACATCTACTGGGGGACAGCAAGGGATATTGACCTCTTGGTCATAGTCGAGGGATCAATGACTCCAAGGGAGAAGGTTCTCTTGGAGTATGAGATATCATCTCAAGCTCGTAAGTTAGATCTTCCCTTCCTTGATGTTCATGTGCTAAGCATGAGAGATTTCAGGGAAAATCTAACTCCAGG
>JAOZGJ010000077.1 GCA_027491785.1 Thermoproteota archaeon
TCACCTCGTTCTCAGCCATCTCGAATATCATGTTAAATATCAGATCCCTGTTCCTCGGATCCATGTGAACATCGAACTCGTCCACAGCCCTGAAAGGAGATCTCACGTACCTTTGGAGTGCCAGGAAGAAGCACATGACGGTAATGGACCTTTCTCCTCCGCTATGCCTGTACGGATCTAGGGGCGTGAGGCCGAGCCCCGTGAAATCTGAGTATATCTCTAGGCCCGCCTCCTCCAAGCTGTCCATGTGCACGAGCTTCAACTCACCAATACCACCAAGCTCCGATATCAGCTCCTCATATAGGGAATTTATCTTCCCTATGAATCCCTCTACCTCCTTTCTCCATATTCTTTTCCTCTTTTCGAGCTCTATCGAGAGCTTTCTCCTGTTCTCAACGGCCTGTTCAGCCCTTTCCCTGATCTGCCTGTGGATCTCTCTGTACCTCCCATAGGCCTCCTCGACATTAGGAGGTACCCTCCCTATGGATGCTACCGCCAGTTCCACTTTCCTCAGCTCATTCTCAGCTTCCTCCTCGCTTCTCTCAGAAGATATCCTCTCTCCTATCTCAGAGGCTCTAGATATCTCCTCATCTAGCTTCTTTCTAGCTCTCTTGAGATCGGCTCTCAATCTAGATAGCTCATCTCGGAGGATCTTGAGATGGAACTCCTCGACTTTCCTCTCAGAGAGGAAGGAGGAGTACTTCATCCACTTATCTCTCAGCTTAGCCAATCCTTCTGCCAGTGGAAGGCCAGAAATCATGCCCCTTTCTATCTCTTTGATCTCTTCCTGAGTCCTGTTCTCTTCCTCAATCAGCTCTCGAATTTTCTCCTCGGTGTCCCTTATATTAATCTCGAGTTCGCTCATCCTCTTTTCAATCTCTCTCAGCTTGTGCTCCCTTTCATATACCTTTATCCAGGCGATCTCCCTCCTCAACATCTTCAGCCTCTCTTCCAGAGCTCTTTTCCTCTTCCACTTCTCGTACATCTCCTCCCAATATTTCATGGTTTGATCTGCCTTTCTCACCATCTCTAGGGCCTTTTCCTCCTCACTAACAGCCAATTCCAATTCCTTCATCGACTGAACTATCTTAAGCCTGTACTGTCCGAGACCTACAGCTTCCTCAACGAGCTTGAGCTTGTCCTGAGGCGAGAGGTATATGAACTCCTCAACCATGTTCTGGTGCATTATTATGAGCATGTTGTCCGGATCAAGCCCTATCCTCTTCAAGTAGCTCTGAGCCTGGACCTTCGGTACCACCTTTCCATTAACTTCATGCCAGTACTGGCCGTCTCCCCTTATGTACCTGCTGAAGTAGACCTCATCGCTTCTAAACCATGGAAGGGGCCTCTTCCCATTTAGGGGGCTGTTATTTATGACAACAGTTACCCTAGCGAAGTTTTCACCCCTTCTTATAAGATCGCTCAGCTTCCTGCCCCTCTCCGTATAGGTTTGGCCCAGAGCAACGGATATTGCGAGGAGTATCGTAGATTTACCCGATCCATTGGGTCCTACTATCAGGTTGACCCCTCCCTTTAGGGGCACCCTAGCGTAGCGATACGACATGAAGTTTTCCAAGATTACCTCCTTGATTATCCCGTCCACCAAGCTAGTGATCCCTGAAGCCTAATATCCTTTGCTCCTCCTATGCTCTAGCACGCAGCTGATGGTGTGGCAATATGCCTTAGGAGGATTTTCCTAATGCTCATGACTCCTATAAAGCTAAAAAGCTAATTGGTGTTTCCAGCTTAACTTAGAACTATTTTGAAATTGAAATTCACCAGGTCCCAGTATGCGAGGTGGGGATAAGGCGAGGTAAGTAGGATAGGATGGTATTCCATCTTATCTCATGGATCTATGCCTTTAGATTCAGTGAACTTGAGCACTTTCAAGGCAAGAAACTCGATTTCCTCGAACTCTCCTGTTTTCACGATATATTTAACGAGATCTCGGTCGACATCCAAGTAGTTATGAACTATGACGTTTCTAAAGCCCACAATTCCCCTATATTTATCCAATTCCTCGCTATCTAAGACCCCTTCCTCGGCCAGTATCTCACCAGCAGCTGAAAAAGAGGCAGGGGGCTTTCCTATAGCTGAGGAGGCAAGGCTCATCATATCTATGAGGGACTGGCAGGCTATCTGCAGGGCGTGAAGTGCTGCGTAGTATCCGATTAGATCGTTTAGATCAGCTTTCCTAACGATATCCAGGTTCTCCCTTATGGAGTTAAGCAGTTGGTACATCCTCATCTCTCCACACCCCTCAGAGCGAGTTCCTTAAGTCTCAGTTTCTTGACATGAACTTGGAAATCGAGGAACCTGAGACCTCTGAGCCTCAGATCAGTGAGGAGATCCTCGCTCTCCACGTATAGAGGGATTCCTCTGACGGTAGCCCTGTACCAAAGTTCCTCAGGTAGAGGTTCCACTAAGAAGACTATATCTACCTTATCCTCAACGATCCCTAGCTCCTTAGTTAAGCGAGGCAACAATTCCGAGATGAGCTTGAGCTTCTTCCTTCCTCTCTCATAATCTGGCTTAGGAAGGACGGCAAAATCGTAATCACTTAGAGGTCCAGCTCTCCCTTCAATGCGAGATCCAAAGATGAAGGCAGCTCTTATCATGTTACTACAGCTTCTGAAGACCTTCTCAAGTCTTTCCAAGTTCATAGCCTGTACCTTCGACTATACTACAATCTAGCGATAAAAATTCGATCTTGGATGTAAGGCTTCCGGACATGCTGGGAAGGTGATATTGAAGAAAGGTGGTAGATAAGGCAGTCCAGGGCATTATAGCATGAAGCCCGCGACAGAGATTGGGATGGAGGAGAGAAGAGAATTTCATCCATCTAGGTACGTTAGGAGTTTTTATTTTTCATTTTCCAAGAGGTTACAGCTCCAAATCAGCTATATGCTTAACTCTATCGCTCCTAACCTTCCTGATGAGCTTCTCATCGGCAGTATAGAGCTCCGTACCTATAAGATCGGCCAGTGTCGCATATGATGCATCGTATATGGTTAAGCCTTTCCTCATAGCTAGTTCAACAGATTTTATGGCAAGTTCCGCAAGAAGTTGAGCAAGGAGTTTGAGGTAAGATGATAATAGATACAACATATCTCCTTCCCTTAGCTAAAATTGGCGTGAGAACCGATCTGCTTCGAGCTATACTGGAGGATCAAATCCCATTGAAGCTAGATGTTCTTAAAGTGAGCTTGATATCTCTCTTCGAGCTTCAAGCAAAGGAATCCAAGCTGAACTACTACCAAGCAACGTCATTAAAGCATTGAGGGCCATCAGAACCCATCTCTGTAACCCCTTTTACGAAGCGGGCATTGCTGAGGAGGCTCGTGAATTGAGGAGCTTCCTCGATGACTACATAGATCGAGTGATAACTGCCACTGCAATTCGTCTGAAGGAGGATTTAGTGACGGAAGATACGGAAATACTCTCCATAAAGGATCTTCTAAAGGGGAAGGGAATAGAGGTTATGAGCTTTGGGGATCTCATCGGCGAGTCTACCGGTCTCCACGACCGGTAACTTGAGGATCATGGAAATGCATCAATCCCGAGCACCATCTCATCGTCTCTACTACGTGATCATCCAGCTGAAGCCTATCAGATCGGTGATTACATGAGCGATGATGAGAGGAGCTAGGCTCCTCCTCTTAAGGAA